>JAUYAR010000021.1 GCA_030693415.1 Candidatus Cloacimonadaceae bacterium
GAAGCAGCCGAAATATTCAGACTCCTCAACATCAACGTCAGTAAACACCAATACTACTCAATTCGAAAGTAGTGCCCAAAATGAAAACCTTCCCGTCTATTTTTCAATTACTTAGGCACTACTTTGCGAAACTTGGGCTAAGATTGAGCTCGATGCCGGGACCGATACCGACAGTCCAGTTGTGTCTGTGCACGCTTTTCTCCTCTTCGCTATCGGGGATGGCATCATAATAATATGATGTGGAGGAGTTTCTTCGGTACTTTTTACTGAACTGGTCTTCCTGGTGATAACCGTATGCACCTCCGGCAACTAAAAAGAGCCTGCCGTTTCCAAAATCGTCTAAGGTATGGATATAGTTGGCACCAATATTTACGACCACCTCCTTACCGGTTTTGGTAATTGTGATCAGGCTATCCACATCATCTTGCTGAATTGTATCGCCCAATCTGACGTCATTCCTGCCGATGGTGTATGCACCCATAGTAAGCTGTAAACCTGCTTTGGGTCCCATGAAACGCATCGAGTAACCGCTGGCGGACATTCTGCCAAGGTGAAATCCCATTGCCGTGCCGGTGATGGCTTCTTCCGCGATCAATCCGATGCTAAAGCTGAGCAGCACACAGCTGATCAATATAGCTCTGATACTCATGATCCAACCTCCTGTTATCATTCATTGTGCACAATACTGTGTGATGCTGCAATTCTGTCAAGCAATATCGCTGCGATGGCATGGGGACAAGCTACTAGTTTAATTAGAATATCTGGAATATCTCTTGCATTAAAACGCGCTAACATATTTATGACACCCTAAAGTTATTTTCACTATGGAGAATCAATGAAACGCATATTATTTCCAGTCCTGATACTGATAGCGGTCTGCCTCTTGATCGGGGACTTGATCAATCCGGAGGGATCAATCCTTATCGGCGATGAGGGTAGAAACACCGAAGGAACCCTCGCATTCAGCGTTCGCACCGTCACCTATAATGGTGCCTACGCACCTCGCAATTCAGGTGCAATTTGGATCACCAACGCGCAAAACCAATTCGTCAAGACCATCAAGGTCTGGGCTGATACCTATCGTTGGACTTTGATTCGCTGGATCGCAAGTTCCAATCAAAACACTACCGGAGCCGTCACCAGCGCTTCCTACAACTCGCATCAACTGCATAATATCACCTGGAATGGTAAAAATCATCAGAATCTGGAAATGCCGGACGGAGAATATAAAATAAACGTCGAATTCACCGAACACAACGCCACTGCTGCGAATATGGGCAAATACAAACAAGTACCTTTTATGAAGGGCATCAATCCGATCGACATCACCATCCCGAATGAGACCTATTTTCGCGATATGACCCTGGGGTGGAATCCGATCATTACAAACGGAAGCATCTTTGGAACTGTGATGGATACCCAGGGCAATCCCTTTGCGGGAGCTACCGTCAGTGCCGGCTACATTCACGCAACCACAAACACCGCGGGTATATACAGCATTTCATTGGCACCTGGCATCTATAACGTTAGTTGTAGTATCAACGGATACCAGGCATATACTTCGGCAGCGTTGGAAGTGTTTTCAGGGCAAGATATTCAGCATAACATCATTCTCAATCCGGTGAGCAATTCCGATGATCTCAATCCCGCATCCGGCATTGGGATGAAAACAGCGTATCCAAATCCGTTTCTCGCATCCACAAAGTTTGGCTACTATGCGGATAAGAACTGCCGTCTTGAGGTGTTCAATATCCGGGGTCAAAGAGTGATCGGAAAAGACCTGCCGGCTACGAAACAAGGATGGAGTGAAACCGTGTGGGATGGAAAAGCCGACAATGGAACGCGCTGTCCCTCAGGTATTTATACGATAGTTTTAAGGCAGGGAAACCACCGTCAAAGCCAGCGGGTGATGCTGAACAACTGAGCTCACCAATATAGCGAAGTGCCGATTCCGACCTGCGAAACGCTGAGATTCTCGTCTTCGTAGTCCCGGAGGGCATAATGCAGATTCAAGCTCGCCAGCGAACTGAAATGATAGCCAAGCTTGCACTGATAAACGCTTAGTCTCTCAGGTTGGATATTTATCCCAGCTCCGGCATAAATGCTATTCCACACTTTACTTTGCATCTGTGCGAAGAAAGCCTCGGTGTCGTTCTCAGGGCTGTATTTTCCACCCAATAGGACAAAGGATTCGTGGCTTTCGTCATAGGGCATGGTGTAGATCAGATGGCTGCGCAGATAGTTTGATACCAGCCGCAATTCGTTCATATCGTCATCCACCACGTTGTTGTTTATGAAGAGCATATAGCCGGAAAGTTGATTGTCAAAGCGTTGTTGGTAGCGCAGAGTCGTTTGCAGATGATTGCGGCTTTGGGAATCGATAGCATCACCATTGCGATTTTTCCAGATGAACGAAGCCCTGGTGCTGATCATGGGATTGATGCGGTATTCAAAGCTCGCGCCGGTCGCCAATGAAGTCAGCTCATACTGGCTTTCCTTTGCGTAAGTGGCGTCCTTGTAATCCGCTCCGGCATAGATAGATAGAACATCATTTGCTTTAATGTTAGCCGTCATTCCCAGATAGATGTCATCCAAACCTGTCTTGTCTTTTTTCACCAATTCGAAAGTGCCGAAATCAAGATCCCAGGGGGTGGCGCGCAAATGCTTATGAATCGCATATATCTCTACGTTCAAAGGTTTTATGTCCAAAGAGGAAAAGAGTGTGCTGTGGTGCTGGATGTCCTTTTCATAGACGCGGAACGCATCAAGCTTTGGATACAATCCCAGTTTCAGAGGGCTGCCATAGAGCGTGTTGCGATAGGACGCCCCCAGTTCAAGCATGCCCTTTCGATAGATCAACGAGCTCTGTAAACTGTTATAGAGCTTTTGCTTGCTGTTTTCCGGATAGCGCTCTGCCCAAGAAAGATCAGCATCGAGATCGAGTTTCAAACTTGCAATCGGTTCGATTGAAAATCCCATACGGGAATCCGCAACAAACGATTTTTGATCCTCGTTCTGGATGACGCGGAAATCGCTGTGCATAAAAGCACTGGTCTGTGCCCGACAGATCGACGTCAAACCTATCAGGGTTAAAATCAATAGATAGCGTTGTTTGGACATGCGGCAACACACTCAGCGCAGCGAGTACATTTACTTTGATCGATCACTGCTTTGTTATTGACATCATAGAAAATGGCGTCCGAGGGACAGACGCGGATACACTCCCCGCAACCGTTGCAGGATGAGGAATCGACGTTGTATTCCGTAATCGTCACTCTTTTGCAGGCTATAGAGACAAATAGTACTGCAAGCAGGCTTAAGGCGATGATGACGAGTGTCTTGCGCGTGTTCATTTGACGTCCTTGATCGCACGGTAGGTGCATGTTTTCACACAAATCTTGCAATTGATGCAACGCTCAGGATCGATGACCGCTCTGCCCTTGGAAATGCTGATCGCATCGACGGGGCAGGCTTTTACGCAATCTCCGCATCCGACGCACAAGCTTTTGTCCACGAAGGGGTTGCTTCTGCTTATGGCGATGATTGCCACTGCCAGAGCCACTAATAACAGTAAGATTAGAAACGATTTTCGCGAAAGTTTCATTTGCTGAAATACTCCCTTAGTTAAAGTTAACCGTGGGAGCGAGCTCCGCGCTATCAACCGCTTGGAAGAAAGTCATCTGAGATATGCCGAATACCGAAGCCAGCAGGTTGTTCGGGAAAACCACAATGTATTGGTTTTCCACCTGCGACCAGGTGCCGTTGACGTTTACTTTGAGGGTTTGCATCTTATTATAGCGGCGAACTGTCCAGCCTCCGATCAATATAATCAGCAAGGCTACGACCAGCAGAATGATCAATCCTTTTTTCATCGTCTCTTTCTCCATCATCGTGTTTTGCACCATTTTTTGCATTGGGTTATTTTGTCCAGCTTTTTCATTTTTGCTTGATTGATGGCTGCATCCGTGAGCAGGAAAAGACTTTATCCTTTACTTAAATATGTATTGGTTATGTTTCTATTTTACTATCACTTTGCCTTGATTGATTTTGATTCGGTAGGGAATCGTTGAGTCACTTTCGAGGGTGCGGGAGTGGATGATATCCTTCGCGACATAGACTTCCTTTGGCGTCCCTTGGATGGAAAGCAAGCGAGTGAATGGGCGCGGAAGGAAAAGCGTCACCCCGCCTTTTTCGTTCGCGAGGAATAAGGAAACCGGTGGAGCAGCTTTATCAAGCTTCGCGGTAAGCTCTCCCCCATTCAAACGAATATCGAGATGGGTGACCCGTGTGCTATCAAGCGTGAGTTCAGCTTTGCTGCCGAGCTCAGTGAAGAAACCACGCTTATTTTGTGATATCCGAATGATGGCAAGGCTATCTTGTAGTTTCAGCTCTTGAGGAAAGCTCAGTTTGCTGCCCGGAAGCCCGAAGCCGCTGGATGCATACAAAAGAGCCAGATGGTCGGATTGACGGATCACAAGATCACCGATAGGCATGTTCACTTCTATCCGGACAGGAATATCCGAGGGAAGCTTGCCCGAGAGTTCAAGATTGCGGTGCCGTGAATAGGGGGTTGCGAGACTCACACCGGCTGCGACAACCAACGCGAGAACAATCAGAGCGGCTTTCTGATAGAGTTTCAGGGCTGTGTGAACTTTGACCAGTTGCGGTTCATAGAAGACACCACGATGCATTCGCATAGCCCTAAACAAAATATATGAGCATAGATAGATCAGCGCTCCCGACCAGATGACGTCGCTGGCAAAATGACCGCCCTGCGCTATCCTCACGAAACCGATCAGAGTGCCATAAATCATTGCGAAAAAAAGAAACATGAGTGCCAGTGAACGACGGCGTCCCCTTAAGAGAAAATAAAACGCGAAAAAATAATAGCCCACGGTCGCATGACCGCAGGGAAAGGATTTGCCGGGGCTGCTGGAATCGATTTGCAAAGGAGCCTCATACGCAAACTTGCCTCCGTATCTTTCCAAATCACGGGGACGGGGTCTGCCCCAATTGTCTTTCAGCAAGGCGTTTACGACCAACCCGGGACCGAGGATCAAACATAATATGAGAAAAGCGCCTACTTTGCGATATTTGAGCCAGCGTTGCTTTTTGTATCCGAGCGCGAAAACGAATAGTCCGCCAAGCGCACTGAACAAAGCAGGCAGATTCCCATAACGGTAAAGCAATTGAAAGAGAGGCAGTTGCCCATATGTCCACTTTCCTCCATCGCCAAAAAGACGATCCTGCAAGCGCAGATCGAGGTCGCTGAGGGAAAAGAGCAGCGTCGCGGTGATCAAGACTAACAGAGGAACGAGGAAATCGGCGGTTATAAGGAAAGGACGACTGATTACAGCCGTCCCCTCTTTATCACTAATTGATATCATTATGTAGTGGTTACGCTGTGGGTTTATCTTCAGTTTCCGTGGCTTCGGATTCTTCGGTATCTTCAACCAAAGTCTCTTCGATCACAGGTTCTTCAAACGCGATCTCTTCAACCACAGTCTCTTCGACCACGGTTTCTTCGATCACAGGCACTTCAACCACAGTCTCTTCGACCACGGTTTTTTCGACCACTGTCTCTTCAACCACAGGTTCTTCAAACGCGATCTCTTCAACGACAGTTTCTTCAACCACGGTCTCTTCAACGACAGTTTCTTCAACCACGGTCTCTTCGATCACAGGCACTTCAACCACAGGTTCTTCAACCACAGTCTCTTCGGGTATTCCCACTTCAGTCTCATCAACGACAACATCTTCCACCAGAGTCTCAACAACTGCTGTTTCTTCCACAATGGTCTCTGCCATGATGGGTTCTTCCACCAGGGGACTATCTTCACCCGTTTCCATATCAATCGCGATGGTTTCTTGCGTTTCGGCAGTTTCCGGTGGGGCTGATTTGAATTCCGCGATCTTTTTTTCACGGATGGCGCGGTCGGCTTTTTTCTTCTGTTGTCTGGTAATGCGGTCGCGTAAATACTGCTCGTGGATGGCGATGTATTCTTCCTGCAATCTGGGATCGCGTGAGAAGAAGAAAGCCTTCACGGAGAGGATGAGGCGACGGTTGTCCATATCGAGTTCGATCACTTTGAGCGGAATCTCTTCGCCCACGAAGAAGGCGTCCTCGGAGTGTTCAAGTTTCGGGATCGCGAGGTGGGAAATCGGGATGAATCCTTCCACCACGTCGTTTCCGAGCGGGATATCTACTAACACACCCTTGGGGATGAGCTTGCTGATTTTGCCCTTGACTTCGGTATTTACGGGCAGGACGCTGTTCAGGCTTTCCCAAGGATCAGGGGAGAGCTGTTTCACACCGAGCGCGATGCGATGTAAGGCACGATCGATGGAGAGAATGACGGCTTCCACATCCTGACCCTTGCGATAGGTTTCGCGCGGGTGATAGACACGTTTTGTCCAACTGACATCGGAGATGTGGATCAAGCCATCGATGCCAGCCTCGATTTCGACGAATGCGCCGAAAGCTGTGAGGCTCTTCACCTTGCGGATGAGCACGGTGCCGATGGGATACCGGTCTTCGATTGTGAGCCATGGATTGGGATCCATCTGTTTCATGCCCAGGGAAATGCGCTTGTTTTCCTTGTCCAGTTCAAGCACGATGGAATTGACGGTGTCGCCGAGCTTGGAGATTTTGCGCGCATCTGAAATCTTCTTTGTCCATGACATTTCAGATATATGGACGAGCCCTTCCACTCCGGGTTCGATCTCGATGAAAGCTCCGAAGGATTTCACGCTCACAACTTTGCCGGTGACGCGTGTGCCTTCCGGATACTTGATCTCGATCGTCTCCCAAGGATGGGGAACGAGCTGTTTCAGACCCAGCGAGATCTTGTGTGTCTCGGGATCAAAATTGATGACTTTGACCTTGACCTTGTCTCCGATGTTGAGCATCTCGGAGGGGTGGTTGATCTTGCCCCAGGACATATCGGTGAGATGGAGGAGTCCGTCGATCCCGCCGAGGTCGATAAAGGCGCCGTATTGAGTTATATTTTTTACTTCCCCGTCGAGTTCGGAATCGATCTGAATCTTCGAGAGCAGTTCCTGACGCTTGATATTGGCTTCGTCTTCCAGAACTTGTTTGCGGGAGAGGATGATATTGCGGTGTTCTTCATCGATGTTGACGACCTTAAAGCTCATCTCCTTGCCGATGAATTGATCCAGATTGGGAATCGGCTTGAGAGACATCTGAGAACCGGGCATAAATGCCTCGATACCCATGATATCGACGATCATGCCACCTTTGACGCGACGCCGGATGGCGCCATGGACGATAGTTCCGTCCTCATGGGCTTTTTTGATCCGCTCGATATTGATGATAAAGTCCGCTTTCTTTTTGGAAAGCGAGAGCTTGCCTTCGCCGTTTTCCACTTCATTGATAAAGACTTGAATACTGGAATTCAGCTCCGGAATACCGGTGTAGGCAAATTCGTGGATGGGAATGACCCCGTCCGATTTGAAACCGATGGCGACGCTGACTTCACGATCAGTGATACCGACGACGGTTCCTTCCTTGATCTGCCCTTTCGAAAAGCTGGATGTATATTCGTCATACATACTGAGCATTTTATTGTGCTCAAGTTCTTCCTGCGAGAGTTCGATTTTGGGGGTTTCCGGTATTTCCAGTTCAGCGACGGGTTCGGGTATTGTTGCTTCGATCGCTTCCGGGTTCGGTTCTTCTGCTAGTTCTGTGATCGTTTCGACAGCCGTTTCGACTATCTCTTCCTCTGCGGGGACGAGAGCTTCTTCCTCTTCAGGAATAAGAGTTTCTTCCTCTTCAGGGACGAGAGCTTCTTCCTCTGCGGGTACAAGAGTTTCTTCCTCGGCTGGTTCTTCTTCCGGTAGGGTTTCTTCGGTTTGGGTGGTTTCAGGCTCGGTCTGCTCATCAAGAGCGATGACTTCATCCGCCTGGGTTTGTTCATCTTCGATCATGGTTTCTTCAGTTGGCTCGGTCTCTGGTTCTGTAGCTTCAACTACTGTTTCCGACGTCGTGTCTTCACCTTCCATCTGGTTTTTTTCCGTCAGGTCGGTTTTGATTTCGTTTTGATCATGGGTTAGCATGATTCCTCCTTAAACAAGGGAATGTCTTCGATCCGCGTCTCCGCGTCCGCAGGTTCCCCATTGATTTTTTTGATAATATTGAAAACGTTGACTATTGTTTGCGCGGGCGTCGAGGCTCCGGCGCTGATCCCAATTCTATGAAAACCTGTTGTGTTTTGCTCGTTCAATTCAGCCTCCGTCTCCACATGGATCGAAGGACAGATGTCGCTGCAAAGCCGATGCAACATCCGTGTGTTCGAGCTGTTGCGTCCGCCGACGATAATCATCAGGTCTGATGCCTTGGCAAGTTTCAAAACGGCTTCCTGCCGTTGGGACGTTGCGAGGCAGATTGTGTTGAAAACCCTCAGTTCCTGCGTGGTTGGCAGAAGCCTCGCCACCAGTTCTTGAAGGTTGGAAAGCTTTTGTGTGGTCTGGGAAACAAGGCAAAGTTTTTGGCGAAAAACGGTATCGATTTTATTTTCGGCTTTGACCACCCTGGTTTTTTCGTCTCCATAGGAAAGCATGCCGATTACTTCAGGATGATCGGCATCGCCAAGGATCATCACCGGATAGGAAAGCGCAGACATCTCTTGCACCAGTTCCTGGGTACGTTTGACGTAAGGACAGGTGGCATCGATGATGGAATTGCCATTTTTGCGTAGTATCTCCATTTCCTGTTTGGTGATGCCATGGGAACGAACGATCACGGTGCTGTCGTGGATGCCGGATGCATCCCCGCAACTTCGGATACCCTTTTCAGCCAGTTCCAAAACGATTTGGGGATTGTGGATCAATTCTCCGATAGTGCAGACCCGGAGTCCCTTGGCACGGGCATCCAAAGCCATTTGAATAGCTCGGCGTACGCCGAAACAAAAACCTGAGTGCTCAGCCAAGCGCACTATCATACTCCCAATCTCTCCAAAACATGCTCATAGAGCGCTTCGACCTGCTCTTCAATCGTTAGACAACCTGTATCGATTTCGATGGCGTCTGAGGTGCGAACCAACGGTGCCAAAGCGCGGCTGCTGTCGTTCAGATCTCTCTTGTTCAATTCTTTCAATACTGTATCTAAATCAGTCTCAATACCCTTTGCTTGAAGCTCTTTGAATCGTCTGAGAGCGCGAACTTCAGGCGGGGCGACCATGAAAAACTTGATCTCCGCGTCTGGAAATACGAAGCTGCCGATGTCCCTTCCGTCCAATACCACTCCGCCATTATTGGCGATGCGGCGTTGGAGCTCCACCATCTTGTAACGTACTGCGGGAATAGCGGATATATCTGACGCGAGGCGGGATATTTCATGAGTGCGGATGGCTTCGTTGACGTCCTCACGATCCAGAAAAACGGTATTTTGATGCCCGGAAAGCACGACTTCGATATCAAGCGCGTCCAGCATGGCGGCGATCTCATCTTTTTGAGACAGATCGATGCCGAGTCTTTCAGCTTTCAAAGCGCAGGCGCGATACATCGCACCGGTATCGAGATAGACGTAGCCAAGTTTCTGTGCGAGCAGTCTGGCAGTCGTGCTTTTTCCCGAAGCGGCGGGTCCGTCGATCGCGATGATGAGTCTTTTCTTCATACCATTCTTCCAATTTATACCAAGGATTTTGCGGGTAAATATCAGTCAATGCTTTTTTTCATAGGAGTGAGGAATATTTCTGCTGAAACGTCATATAATATCTCCGAGGACAAGCGCCTCGCCCAAATCATCAACCTGAAAATGGCATAAAAAGCGTCCCTTGCATCCGCTAACGTGGTCAGTTAGACCAAGTCTGGCGCCAGTTTCCGCCAGACAGCCTGCCTTCAGATTTAGCCAATTTACTCTCTATAAAGGCAGAGACACCCTCTTTCCGGTTTTGGCAGAGCGATAGATCGCCTGAATGATCTCCACAGATTTCCTGCCGTCGCGTCCATCTGTGGAAGGAGTTCCATTGTTTAGCAGCACGTCCGTCACGTTGCGGTAATAGGGGTTGTGTCCAAAGCCATAAACGTTTGGCGGTTGATAGTTTGCGTCAAGAGCGATCCGGTCATCATCGTCATATTCCTCAAATTCCCATTTCTCGATTTTGTTGACCGCCATGCCACCGACCTTGACCGTTCCCTTCTCTCCGATGATCGTGATCGAACCTTCAAAGTTCTTGGGATAGGTGAGCATGGTGACATTGAGAGTAGCGACGATCCCGCTGCGGAAATGCAAAATCGCGCAACCGGTATCTTCGGCTTCGATCCTCCGCGCCATCGTGGCAGTATATGCCATCACCGAATCAACGTTGCCTAAAAGCCAGTAAATGGCATCCACATAATGGCTTGCCTGATTCATGAAAGCGCCGCCGTCAAATTCCCAGGTACCACGCCACTTTTCCTGATCGTAATAGGCTTGCGGGCGTTGCCAGAAGACGTTTGACTGTGCCAGATAGATCCTGCCGAAACGGTCTTTTTCGACTGCGCGTTTGAGCAATTGCAGCGTACTGTTGAGGCGGTTTTGCTTTACGACGAAGAGCTGCACTTTATTTGCGTCGCAAGCTTGGATGATCTTGTCCGCACCTTCGATATTGATCGCCATCGGTTTTTCGGTGATGACGTTGATTTTGCGGTTTGCCACATCAATGCCCATTTGCGGGTGCATGCCGCTCGGAGTGCAGATCGAGACTGCATCGAGCTTTTCCTTGGCGAGCATTTCATGGTAATCGGTATAGAATGATGGTATGGAATATTGCTCCGCTGCGCTCTTGGCTTTTTCTTCGATAATATCTGCCACTGCGACGAATTCTGCTTCCGGGATTTGCGAAACCGCGTCAAAATGATTCTTTGAAATGCGTCCGCATCCGATCAGTCCAAACCTGACTTTTTTCATCTATATCTCCTTGTAATATATAAATTTCCATAGAGACAACCATCCCGGTCGGGAAGGTGAAATAGCTCATGGATATTGCTTCAGTCCCACTTGAATTAGACAAAGGTTTTTGTAAAGTGTTATTTATCTCCGATCTCATGGCACTGAAACAGACTCAGCATTTTTTGTTCTGGTTTTTGACATAGGCGGCCTTGAATTAATCGCCATGAAATACGAATTGCAAAACAAATTCGCATATTTGCAAATTCGCAGCAGTGGCATGCTGCGCGACAAGTCCCCCCATAGCAATACGGAATCAATACGGACTCATTACGGACTAAGTCCGTATTGACTCCGTAATGCTAAGGAGAAAGGTGTCCTGTGGCGCAGCATGCCACTGCTGCGAATGAGCAAAGGTGGAAGATATGAGAGATGCTTGTCGATGAACAGGTGAACCAACTCTGCAGTTCACCCATTCACCCCTTGACCCGTTCACCCGAAAAGAGATATTGACAAAATCCGCTTACCAAAGGTTTTGGATTTCCCCTATGAGGATAGTTATGAAGAAACTGCTGATCATCACAGACATGTATCCACACGAGCGCAACCCGATTGCCGGTATCTTTGTGCGCCAACAGGTTGTGGAGCTCAGCAAGCTCTATGACACAATGGTCTTGGCTACCCATTTTCCTGCCAAGCCCTCGTGCCGGAAAACCAGCGAGGATAACCACGCGCTTTGGTATGTTCACTATCCAATGAGCAAACGCTTCTTTCCTATAACTGTCTATCACTATAGAAAATACGTCATATCACGTCTGAAAGACATCCTCAAAAATTGGCAGCCGGAGATCATCCATGTGCACGATTGCAGACACATCCCTGAACTTTTTGCCCTTGCACCTGTGCTTAAAAACTATACGGGCAAGAAGTTCCTCAGCATTCACAACATCAAAACCCTGCCCGAAAGAGCGGAACATCCCATTTTGAGCTTGTTTTATAACGCCACCTTGAAAGCAGCCTTTCAAAACTGGGATCACGTCTTTTTCGTAAATCAAAAACTACGCCAACGAATAGAACATATTGTCCCTTTGATCAGAAGCAGCAATCTGGGAAACGCCATCAGTCCCTTTAAACCGATTCCCAATCCCTATACGGATGAGCTGATATCATGGCTCAAAGCCGATCACTACAAAATCATCAGCGCTGGCAACCTCGTCAAAACCAAAGGCTTTGACCTGCTCATCCAAGCAGTGAAAACGCTGAATGCCGATGGTGAAAAGCTCCAGCTCGTCATCGTGGGCGAAGGCGAAGAACGCGAACGCCTCACACATCTATGCATTAGCTTGCAAATGCAGGACTTGATTCGTATCGATGGCGCGCGTGAGAATGCTTTGTTGCGTTCATCCTATCCGCTTTTCGACGCTTTCGTTTTGCCGAGCTATAGTGAAAGCTTCGGCATCGTCTATCTGGAGGCGCTTTATGCCGGCATCCCAGTCGTCGGAGTGAAGGGGCAGGGTATTCACGGCATTTTCCAAAACAGCGTACACGCCCTTTTCTGTGAACCGAATGACGTGTCCGACCTCATCCAAAAAATCAAACAAATGATGCGCAATCCCCAGCTTATGAAAAGCATGACAGATCTGGGCAAACAGCTTGTGTGCAAAGAATATATGATGGAGCATCTGATCCGAAGGATCACGAATATCTATGAAATCAGCTAAAGACAAGCTCCTGATGATCGTCAATGAGTTTCCCCCGGTCGGGGAAAGCGGCGTCCAGCGTCCTCTGAAACACTTGAAATACATTAACAGAGCCGGATGGCAGTGTTTTGTGATCACCCCAGGTAAAGCAAGCAAAACAGTTATCGATGAAAGCCTACTCAACGAAATCTCTTCCGAAGCAACGATCCACCGCACATTTAGTTTGGGCTTTGGCGGCAGGTCTGTGGACCAGGTTGCGGAGCTGAAATTCAGTTCCACAAGCGGCGGATCAATGCTAAAAAACCTGTTCTGGAAAGCGCTTAATCTGCTTAATTCACTTCTCTTCCCCATCGACAAACAGATCGGCTGGGTGCCCTTCGCTTATTTAAAAGCGTTGTCCCTCATCCGTTTGCACGGAATTAGAAACATCTATATCACTGCCTTCCCCTTTTCCGCTTTCCTCATCGGCATCATGCTCAAACGAAAGCTGGGCAACAAGATATGCTGGGTGGCGGACTATCGAGACGGCTGGCAGTTTGAACCGCTTTTGAAAGAAAACACCATCCCTTTCCGCTACGCAATCATCGAGCGCTTTGATCGCCAAAGTCTTGAGCTGTGCGACCACGCGGTCTTTCCCACCGAACATATCCACGCGCTCTATCTGCAAAAATACCCTTGGTTAAAAACGAAGAGCAGTACTATCACCAACGGATACGATGAGGACGATTTCCACGGGCTGGAAGCTCATACCTTCGACAAATTCACTCTACTTTACATGGGCAGATTTTTTTTTCTGCACGATCCGCTACCCTTTATACGAGCTATCAAAGATGAATGTTCTCAGGACTTTCAATTTATCCATATCGGTAGCGCAGCGAAAGAGATCGCATCCAAATTGTCCACTTATCCCATATACAATTACCAAGGCTACAAAAGTCATCGCCAAGCGCTTGAATTTGCCCTCGGCGCGGACGCCAATTTGCTGATTCTCAACGATGACAAAGATTCAGAAGGGGTCTATACCGGCAAGCTGTTTGAACTGCTCAGAATTGGCAAACCGATCCTCGCCCTGGGTCCGAAACGTGGGTTGGTCAAAGACCTGATCGAGCAAAGCAACGCCGGCGAATATGCTTACATCGGTAGCTCGGACGAGATTGTAACAGCCTTCAAGCGTCTTCGTGTAGCTTCCAAAAGCTATCACACCCAGCCCGAAACCTACGAAAGATTTTCTCGCGAACGCCTCAGCACGGCTTTGATGAAACTCTATGAATGAGCTGCGTTCACTGATTAAAATACCGCTCATGCTGCTCACCTGGATGCTTTATCGGGTGAAACAGATCATTACCCCACTGGAAAAGAAAGATCCCCAAATGATCCTTGTTTTGTATCTCTCCGGCATGGGTGATATCTTGTGCGCGAGCCCTTTTCTGAAAAGGCTTAAGGATAGATTCCCTCATACTGAGCTGCATGGCTGTCTGCCGGTTGAATTCGTCAATCTGCAAAAGGACTTCTTCCGATTTGACAAATACATCGCGCATCGAAACTATCACAATACCCTGAAACAGATCAACACCGGACACTACGACATGATCATCATCCCCGGCTGGCTGATGCGCAATTCCGTGCTGGCGCTCGTCTCAAATGCACGTTCCATTATTGGCTACATCAACGATCTCAGCTTCTCAAACCGCTATCTGAATAGCTTTTTCCTTGAAGCAGTCGGTCTCAAAGCTGAGAAAAAAAGCCAGGATATGCGCACCTCGCACCTCAGCGAAAGGGCGAACCTGATCCTTGAACACTTTGGCGTCTCCCCAATCCGATCCCGCGATCTTCAGATCGAAAGACAATTCCCCGCTGAGGATTATACCGTGATCCATGCCGGTGCCGGATTCGAGGGCAGGAGATGGCCTGAAAAGCGTTTTGCCAAAGTGATCAATCATTTGTTGGATACCAAGATATGCGCGGAAGTGCGGCTCATCGGAGACGGATTTGACAGCGATATTAACCGCCGGATATTGAGCATCCTTCCCGGTAGGAATGTGATCGATCACGCAGGAAAAATAAACCTTTACCAATCCAAGGAAATCATCTCTAAAGCCAAGCTATTCATCGGCAACGATTCAGGGCCAATGCACATCGCCGCGCTTTGTGGGATACCCAGCTTGGGATTATTGGGACCTAATTTTCCCCACATCAGCGGTCCTCTGGGTACGAGGTCCGTTTCCGTGTGGCACATATTTCCCTGTAGCGGCTGCAATCAACGTGGTTGCGCATTTGGCTACCGCTGCATGAAATCCATTACCGCGGAGGAAGTCATTACTGCGATCAACTCACTATTGACGGATATATGAAAGAACTAAAGATACTAAACATCGTTACGAGATTAAACATCGGCGGAGTCTCCATCCACGTAGTGCAGATTTCACAGATGTTCAACAGCGGAAGATATAGCTCGATAGTGCTTTACGGCGACGTGGAGAACAACGAAAAAGACATGCTCTATCTGGCGAATCAATATGACTTTCCGATGATCAATCTTCCGTCGATGGGCAGATCGAACAATCCCCTGGAGGATATACTACTGATCTGGAAAGTCTTTAAGGTCATCAAAAAACTGAAGCCGGACATCGTGCACACCCACACCGCAAAAGCAGGTTTTATTGGCAGAACCGCAGCCTGGCTGGCAAAGACGCCGATCATCCTGCATACCTTTCATGGAAACAATTTCAGCGGATATTTCGGCAAACTGATGAGCGCTTTTTCCATCAATGCTGAACGTCTCTTGGCAAGCATCAGCACCCGCATCATCGCCATCAGCGAACAGCAACGCGATGAATTGATCAAATTCCGCATCTGCCCAAAGGAAAAAACGCGGATCATCCATCTCGGTTTCGATTTCTCCAAGATCACCCACTCCGCAAGCGATGTCGGAGCTTTCAAAGCAGCATACAGCATCGCCTCGAACCATAAGTTCATCGCTTTCGTCGGCAGATTGACTGCGATCAAAAACCCGCATCAGTTCATCAAAATCGCCTCCGCCGTGTTGGAAAGCCGCCAAGACGTCGTTTTCGCCTTCGTGGGCGATGGTGAAATGGCGGAGGAATTGAAAAAGGAAGTGCGGCGGCTTGGCTTTCAGGAAAACATCATTTTCACCGGTTTCATCCAAGATTTGAAACCATTATATGCCGATCTGGATATTTTGCTTTTGACATCAAGCAACGAAGGCACGCCGGTGGCGATTATCGAAGCCATGGCAAACCGCAAGATCGTCGTTGCAAGCAGGGTCGGGGGCATCCCCAATCTCATCACTCACACCAAAAGCGGTTTCCTCTTCCCGCCCTGGGACACCAATAGCTTTTTCAAAACGATAGAATCCATTTTAGCCGTCCCAGCAGATTATCTTGAGATCGCGGAAAACGGTTATCAAAAAATCACTCGCGACTATTCCACCCAGCGATTCAAAACCGAAATGGAAAACCTCCTAAACGAATTGACGCCATCTTCCTGAATACCGGCAAAGCAAGAGGCTTGCTGCAAGTATGTTCAACTGTGGCAGTCCTGGATATTATCTTGGAATATCGATCAAATTGAGCACTTCAATCGCGCCCATCCACGCTATCGCTATCCAGGGATAAATAAACCGGCTTGGCTCTGCTTGATGGCAAATGGCAATATCACCATTTTACCGATCAAGAAGCGCCAAGCCGTGAGACTATTTGGCGAAACTCCCGAGCCTCATAGCTTACCCGCTACTTCCAACGTGGAAAATATCCAGATGGACAGCAGGTATCAAAGATAGCTCTTCTGTTTCAAGTTATTTCATTAGCACCATTTTCTTCGTGCTGCTGTAGGAGCCGGATTTGAGATGGAAGTAATATACTCCACTGCTCACGGATAGACCGCGATCGTCGGTTCCGTTCCACTGCACGCTGTGATTTCCCTTGGCTGAAGTTTGCATCGAGAAGGTCTTGACAGTTTGACCCCTCTGATTGAAGATCACGATCTCGACAGGTTCCGCTTTGGCGGTATAGAATTCGATCGTGGTGCTGGGATTGAAGGGGTTGGGATAGTTGCCGATCAATCTGGTGCTTGCGGGCGTGAGGACTTCATCGTCGTTTGCCACGCCACCCCAATCGCTGAGCATTCTGGCTGTCACCTGCGGGGTTTGGTTGAATTGGTTCGCGAGGACGACAACGGAGAAATTGCCAGTGGGAATGTTCTGACCGATGTAATCTACATCATAGAAAGAAGTTCTGAACACGATCGTGCCACTGGCATCTTCCAGATAATAGTTCTGACCATTGGCAAAGGCGCCGCTGGCTCCGACAAAATGGACATGGTCGATCTTGACCAGGCGGGCTTGATACATTTCTATGTTGGCATTGATTTGAGCGATCGTGACCATCGGGATATAGACAGGATTGCCGGTGGAAGCCGGAGCTCCGGGATTTGACGCGGGGGTGAACTGCAGCATGTTGTTATAGCGTGCGATCGTTCCGGTGAGTCCGGTGATACCGTCATAAAGGGCATAGGTCGTGGTGATGATTCCCGATGGATCGTCGATGAGCACGCCAGCGCCGTTGTCCTGCACATATTTCTGGCCTCTGAAGTTTTGTTTGAAGGTCAGGACCACTTGTCCGGTGATCTGGAATATAGTGCCATCCCCCGGGGTCTGCGCTCTGAGTTGGGAAAGATTGCTGATCGGCTGAGCAAATGAATAAACCGCTGTCACGATCTGGCTGGGATCAAGCTGAGGAGCTTTGGCCATGGCTTTGATGGTAGTGGTGGTCGATACAAGGATCGGCGCAGTATATTGGGGCGAGCTGAGCGTCGGATTCGTACCGTTGGTCGTATAATATATCACCGCTCCTGGAGTAGGACAGGTAATCGTCACATTCTGGGGTGCGGAATAGATACCTGCGGGGGGGGTGAATACTGGCAGAGCCGTGGCCCCCTGTGTGGAAGCAACGATCTGGATGTTGTCAAAACGGTTGTTTCCGACCGCTGAGCTTGCCCCCGTCAGGATGATGCGGATCTTGAAGTTGGCGTTGTTGTCCGAGCCCTGCACACCGGCAAAACTCATCGTAACAAGCTGAGTGCTGACCCAGTTGTTCTCATAACCGGAGATATCGACCGTTTGCCTTGTGACGAAGTTGGATCCATCAGTGGAATATTGGATCTCATGTGTAGTAAATCCGGTGGAAGTCCTGCGGGTTGGATAGGTCAACACCAAGTTCTCAAAACCGGTGGTCGGCACATTCATCGTGAAGAACGCACCATTGTTCACCATATCCAGACCTCCGCGGGGAGCAAAGCTACCACCGTTGGATTCACCGGTCACACCGTTGATGGTCGTGCCGGTAAAAGAATAGGCCTCAGTGAAAGTAAAGTTGATCTGGCCGTTTCCGGTTGTGGCTTGGATGGGTTGAGTCCAGTTCTGGTCTGTACCGGGAGCGCCGGTATTGAAGTTCCAGTAATAGACCAGCGTCTGCGCGTTGGCGCAGAGTATCGCCAGCATAGTGGCTATGATCAAGATGATCGTTTTCATAATTCCTCCAGGAATTTTTCTTAAGATGCTAATTTATTACCCATGATCTTCACCATGGTATTACATCACTGATAGTGCACAATATAGAAAGGATCCCGCAAGCAGGATACTATCAGTCCGGTCAAGGATTCCACCGTGACCGGGTATCAATTTCGAACTGTCTTTGACATCGCAAAAGCGTTTTAGCATACTTTCCGCCAGATCTCCCAACTGACCGATGATCCCAGCCGCGAAAGCTATCAAAAACATCTTCGTCAGCGAAATCAGCGCAAAGCCGCTATAATATAATATAATCACAATCACCATCGGAGCAAACACTCCCGCGAGGAATCCTTCCAGCGATTTGCGGGGACTCACTTCCGTCATGTTTCGGTGCTTGCCAAAACGCATGCCAACGAAGTAGGCGACGCTGTCCACGATCCAAATCATGATTATGAGAGCAAATAATATTTTCTCCCCAGAATAGTCAAGTCCTATTCTCGCGATCATCGCGGGGATCATGCCGAGATAGACTGCGCCGAAGATGATGGCAAAAACTCGCTTGAGTGATTTGTCCTTTGCCCAGCTAACGAGCCCGTCGAGCATAGCTAAGAAAAACACCGCCCAGAGAAGCACGATATCCATCGATCGAGTTATGATCATTGCAAGATACAACCCGCAGTAGGCAATCACCCAGATCCATGATATCCTGATCCCCGGATTGCGCAGCATAGTGATAAACTCCATCCCTCCCAACAGGGTGACCAGAAAAAACATCGCAATCAGCGGGACTCCACCATAAAACAACGCCGCGAGCAACATTGGGATGAAAAACAACGATACGCCCACGCGTTTGTTTAGCTCTGTCATGGCTGATTCACTCCTCCGAAACGGCGGTTGCGGGATTGATAATCGATCAGGGCTTTGAGCATTTCAATCTTGCTGAAATCTGGCCAAAGAGTTTGAGTGACAAATATCTCCGCATAAGCGGATTGCCAGAGCAGGAAATTTGACAGCCGCATCTCACCGCTGGTTCTGATGATCAGATCAGGATCGGGTTGTCCGGCGGTATAAAGATATGCTTGAAATCCTTCGGGATCGAGGGTTTCGATCAGATCGGGGGTTGTTTTTGCAGCGGAAAAGAGTTTTTTGATCCCTTCGATGACTTCCAGCCTCCCACCATAGTTGAATGCGATATTGACCTTGAGTCCGGTGTTTTGATTGGTCATGGCAGCGATGGCTTTGATGTCTTTCAGATATTGAGGATCGAGTCTCTGTTCGGAACCGATGAATTGGACATAGATGTTGCGCTTGTTCAGCTCTGGGATCTCCTTGAACAGTCGTTCCTTGAGCATTTTGAGCAGCGCCTTGACCTCGCCAGCGGGACGGTTCCAGTTTTCTGTGGAAAAGGCATAGAAGGTGAGATATTGCAGACCCAGCTCCACAGCAAGCTCCACTACCTGTCGCGTGGATTTGGCTCCCGCGCGATGACCATAGATGCGGGGACGGTTGCGCAGTTTTGCCCAGCGCCCGTTGCCGTCCATGATGATGCCAATGTGCTTGGGGAGTTTGTCTTTGTCGATTTGTGGCAGCAGTTCTTGATAGTTGTTCATCAGCCTTACACCCTACATCTTCTTGTGTGCCAGATATTTTAGCCAGGCATAGATGAATCCGTCAAGATCACCGTCCATGACCTTGTCCACCTGTCCAATCTCAAAATTGGTGCGGTGGTCTTTGACCATTTGGTAAGGCTGGAAGACATAGGAGCGGATCTGATTGCCCCAACCGATCTCAGTCTTGGTGGCTTCGAGGGTCTTCTTTTCTTTGTCACGTTGATCTTCAAAGTGTTGATAGAGGCGGGATTTGAGGATCGCCATCGCCTTCTCGCGGTTCTGGTTTTGAGAGCGCTCGTTTTGACAACTGACCACGATGTTTGTCGGCAGATGAGTGATGCGCACTGCGGAATCGGTCGTATTGACATGTTGTCCGCCCGCTCCGCTGGCACGGTAGGTATCGATCTTGAGATCCTTGGTATCGATCTCGACTTCGATGTCATCCTCAAACTCCGGATAGACAAAGACGGAGGCAAAAGAAGTCTGTCTTTTACCCTGTGAATTGAAGGGAGAGATGCGTACCAGGCGGTGAACTCCGATCTCCGCTTTGAGCATACCATAGGCAAAATTGCCCTTCACCTCGATGGTCACGCTTTTCAAGCCCGCTTCTTCGCCGTCAAGAGAATCGATCACGGTGAAACTGTATTTATTCTTTTCCGCCCAGCGCGAATACATGCGATAGAGCATTTCCGTCCAGTCCTGAGCTTCGGTTCCGCCGGCTCCGGCATGGATGGTGAACAGGGCGTCGTTGTGGTCATATTTATCGTTGAGATAGCACTCGATCTCGGCTTTTTCGATGAAGAGTTTCTGCTTTTCCAGTTCTTTGACCGCTTCTGTTAAAAGGTGCTCGCTGAAATCCTCTTCCAGCAACAGGATATAGGTTTCCAGCTCTTCTTTGAGGGTCTCCAGTTGTTTGATGTGCTCGATCTCTTCGCGGATCTGGCTTTGCTGCTTGGTCAGTTTTTTGGCTTGATTCTGGTCGTTCCAAAACCCCGGTTCGTTGATCTTGGCTTCAAGCTCGCCAATCTTTTGCTGCTTGCTCTCGAGATCAAAGTAACCTCCGGATCTCGCTGATTTGAACGATCAATTCGTTCACGCTCTTTCTATAATCAATGTATTCCATCGTCAAATTCCTTTTAAGAAATATGCTTTTTTTTCTTTAAATTATGACTTGGAGTTTCTGTCAATCAAAATATCCGATAACCATCGACTGGCGTCTATGAGACTGCTCCAATTTCCCAACGATTTTTCTTCTCATTAGAACACAGATGACGCGGATGTTTATGATCTACATGATCATTAAAATCCAAGTCGAAACAACCCGTTCACCTACTCACTTGTTCTCCTGTTCACTTGTTCACTTACCCTCTCCTTCCCCCTAAAAATTACATCTTGTCAAGTCCTAATATAGTTGACACTAGGTTGCCACTTTTTGCGATAGCGCTACACCCCTCCATAGTATGCCCCCCAAGCGAAGTTTTCGTGCAGATCAACAAGCCACTGGATACGCGTGAATCCTGTGAGTTAT
>JAUYAR010000022.1 GCA_030693415.1 Candidatus Cloacimonadaceae bacterium
AAATCTGTAGTCAACCCACAAATCTGTAACCGATCCTGCGGGCAAGAACCGACGGGGACGTCGGTAATTCCATATCATGGAACGCCGACGTCCCCGTCGGCGACACGAAGCTCTATCCCTATGCGAAAATAGCGATAAACCTGACATGTCCACCAATTTCATAAACCATCCACAAATCTGTAGTCAACCCACAAATCTGTAGTCAACCCACAAATCTGTAACCGATCCGGCGGGCATGAACCGACGGGGACGTCGGTAATTCCATATCATGGAGCGCCTGCTCATGGAGCGCCGACGTCCCCGTCGGCGACACGAAGCTCTGATCACCAAATGCTTGATGCAGCAGGCTCCATCCAGCCAACTATACTCACTGTGCGTATGTAGGTGCACAAAACTCATTATTCCTTCCTAAAATCCAATACTCTTGTTCAGACTCTTTGTCCATGGCTGCTTCTGTTCCATCAAGATACATTATTTCCACTCCTTATGATTCATTTTGATATCAATGTTTCCCAGGTAGTGTGTCGATCAAGTGCATACCGTTTCTGGTAATCGGTTTTACAGTCTTTAATCATGGTTATCAGTTGTTCAAATACTGCCCGGCAATTGGGGTCGGCTGTTTCGCTCAGATATAGTTTGATTTCTTTCTTGCCGATTTTCTTGTACCGGGACGCAGTGGCAAAGTAGTTCCTGCTCCGCTCTTCATTCTTGTATTGATTTGCCAGTGATATCTGCATCCGCCGCTGATAGACTTGGTAGCCAAACATCTCCATTACTACTTTGATCATATAGCCGATCATCTGCTTACGCTTCATATTTATATCCGGAATTGACTTATCAATGGGGTAGCGCTCAGAAAAAACCGATGACAAACTCTCCGCTGCCGGTCTATCCATCTCGGTAGCAGTAATCATCTTGATAATGCTCTCCCGGGAGCTAACTATATCCCAAATCCGCTTTGTGCCCAGCTCATCCTTATCATCCCGCAAGAAGTTTCTGATGCGGGGACTGAACAGTCTCGATATTTCAGGTAAAAAAAACACTGAGGGGAATGCCGGGCGGCATCCCCTCAGTTCGGAGGGCATTCTATGTAGGGTCTGTAGGCTACCGACAAGATAATCAACCCAAGCAATCTGTCAAGTTGTTTTTTTCAATAATGAGAAAAAATACCAAAAACTGTGGATTTTTAGCGACAAGATCGGATAGCTAGGGGGTAAAGTGAGCGGGTGGCATCTCTCATCTCTCATCTCTCATCTCTTCCACCCTTCCACCCTTCCACCTTCGCAGCATCGGCATGCTGCGCTACGGGCATACCTTTCCACCTTTCCACACAAAGACTCTGCCCATATTCAGGTGGGACTTGATGAGCGCGTGGCAATGAGGATGGCTGGAGCGAATCTTGGTCACGAAACGCTTGATGGCGGCATGCAAGCGATGATAGCATCTGCGGTCGGTGAATTGGATCATTTTGATGATGCCCCCGGGACGGGTGCATTCTTGCAGATAGTTCTTTAGAAATGCGATCTCGGCATCGACGCAAAGGGTATCCTGCTCCACCGCCAGACGCATGCTTCGCAAGCCTGAGAGCTTCAGCAGGCGTCGATTGACGTCGCGCAGGGTTTTGGCATCGGTATGCGGGATGGGCAACTCGCGGGGGATATTGTTTTCGGTGTGGGGAAGCGATGCCATGCCGCGGGAATCCAATGCCCACACAATATCTTCCGGCAGATATGAACAGCCGGGGTGCGATGCCAGAAACGAGATGAGACGCGCGCCTTCCAAGGACGCATTACTGATCAGGAGCCGCATCAATTCGTCCTTGGATTCCATCCTTGCCTGCGCCCGGTTCAGATGGCGCAGCGCCTTTTCGATGATTACGTTTGAGTTTTCACGGGTTGTCGCGCTCGCCGCATTGTCAAGTCTTAGCTTTGACATAATTTAACCTCCAATAATAATTAGGCTGGGACAACAAAACAAAGAGCAGGAATAATGTCAAGCAGTAAATATAAGCTACAATGTATATCAGTAAAAACGAGCGTCTATGGAAAAAGCTGTGTAAGTTGTTGCGATAAATCATTTATAGACGCAATCCAAGGGACGTCAATGCAAGTAAAGGATAAGAAAAGAGGGATCATCGGAACCTGAAAAGTTTAGTGATCATAAAGATACAAAACCGGAATAGTTGTAAGTATTAATCTCCGATTCGGAGGAAATGCGAGATAGTTTAAGTGTGGTATTTAGCATGACTTAATAGACGTGCCCGCCATTCGCGAAATTCCCAAAATCGGGAACGTCACCCATATATATATGAGAGCTTGTTTTTCGCAGCCGGTTTTTTTTTTGGATAGCGGAGACGCGAAACCAGGCGATCAAAAAAAATTAACCCTACGGAGGACTTTTGCAATGAAAGTCAAATTCAAGTACGGCATCTCGACCTATTCGGGAACTTTGGATGACATGACCTACGGCAGCTATCGCAACGGAATGGTCTGCATCGGCAGAAAAAGGGTAATTCCTCGTCTGACCGACAACAACGTGAACATGGGCAAAATTGCCAAGAACCTGGCGACGATTTACCGTGAGGTGAGCGATCTTTACAAGGATGATCTGAAGGTCTATGCACAGCGCAATGGAAAGCAGAACACTCCCAAGAACCAGCTTCCCCCCACGGCTTATGCCATCTTCCTGAAGATGATGCATGCCTGGTCAAAGAGCGAGGATCCTCAACTTGATCTGAGTGCTCTGACTATCGAGGACATCGAGACCGGAGGCGACAAGATCGCCACGCTTGCGGATGCCATCGACAACGGACTCCTTGCCCGCGTCAGTGTCTATAACGACCTGATCAACCTGATCTAAGCCATGAACTGGAGAGCGATGATGGATAACCAAACGATGCGTATCATGGCAAGGGAATTGGCGACGAAGATCAATCGGGTGGTGAACATCCCCTTGATCAGCGAGGACAACGAGCAGGCGTTCTTTGAGCTGGTGGTGCTGATGGTGTTGGATCTGGTGCTAAGCCGCATGGAGAAACCTCAAAAATGATTCTGCGAATGGATCAAACCCGGGAGAGCTGCGGCTCTCCCCTTTTTTTGGTGAAAAGGTGTTTTGCCAAAGTGGCGGAAAAGTGCGTGCTCGGTCTGAATCGCCTCTTTTTCAGTTTTCCGAACGTCTCGGCTTTCCTTCTCTATTTACCGATTTTTTGGATCGATTGAATTCTTCGAAATCCGTGGCGGATTTTTTCCCTTGACTAATCTAATACCTGATAAAGAATAGCGCAAAACTAAGACAAGGGAGTAGTAATATGTCAGTCACTATTGATAAAGAAGCCTGTATCGGTTGCGGCGCATGCGTGGATATATGCCTTGTGAGCGCACTTTTGATGGAAGATGGCAAGGCTGTGGTCGATGAAGACACCTGCATTGATTGCGGAGCTTGCATCGGCACCTGTCCGGTCGTGGCGATTTCCGAATAAGCGTCCGTTTAGATTCAGCGGAAGAGGCATTTTAGTGCTATCTTCCGCTGTTTTTTTGCCTTGGTTTTCCGATCTATTTCAAAGATACGTGGAAGATAACCTTTCCTTGAGGGAGATTCACGGCACATTAAAAAACCCACGCCGTTGGAACAGGTTATGCTTAAAATATACGGTATGAACAAGCTTGATTATCAAACAAAACAGGCGAAAGCCGTCAAATTTGGAGCTCTCTTATGAAAGCCTTTCTGATCGCATGTCTATTTAGTCTTGCCCTTGGTGCCTTCGCAATTGAAGTGAGCGGCAGCCAATCCGGCATCTGGGATCCGCAAAATAACCCCTATCAGGTGATCGGAGATATCACGGTTCCCTCCGGCGGCAGCCTCATCATCCAACCGGGCGTGATCGTGCAGTTGATGGGAATCTATCGCATTACCGCACAAGGAACTATCGCGGCAGTAGGCACACCAGCGGACAGCATTCGCTTTATCAGCGGCATGGCGGATCCAAACACACTTTGGAATAGTATCAGGCTGGAAAACACGACTCAGCAGAGCAGCTTTGCCTATTGCTATATCGAGAAGGCGGAATATGGCATCAATTCGATCAATTCCCCCGCCCTGATCCAGTATTCCCGTTTCAGCCTGAACCGCAAGGGCTTGCAGCTATATGGGATCGGCAGTGCCAATCCGGCTCAGGTGACCATACATCATTGCATCATCGAACGCAGCATTGAAAACGGCATCCTCGTCACTCAAAACAGCAATTCGCTCATTCTGCAAAACGAGATTCGTTTCAACGGCACCGGCACCCAATACCGAGGTGCGATCCAGCTTGCCAATCAATCCGCCGGTGGCTCCTGTAGTCCGGAGATCACGGACAATCACATTCATCATAACTTTAAGCAGGGCATCACAGCCTGGGACATCACGGGAACCAACGCCATCCAGCCATTAATCCAGGCAAATCTGATCGAATATAACCTCACCGGAATCTATCTGCTCAATGCCTCCGGTTATGTGGATAACAACGTCATCCGGCACAACTTCATCACCGGAGACATGAATTCCGGCGCGGGAGTGATGGTGAGCGGCGCGACGACGCAGCCATATTTTGAGGACAACGATATCTATGGAAACTACACCGGTTTCTATGTGACCAACAACGCCATGCCCGTCTTGGGAGACCTTTCCATCTACCACGCCTGGGCGCAGGGCGGAAACAGGATCTTTGACAATATCGACGCCGTCGGCGACCTGCACACCGTCTTTTGTGCCGCCTATCCCAATAGCGCCAATGTGATCAAGGCGGAAAACAACTATTGGGGCACGAACGATCCGATTCAGGTCGCGGCTGGAATCAACGATCATGCTGACAGTCCGGCGCTGCCGACGGTGGATTTTGACCCCTGGCTAAGCATCACCCCTCCGGCTCAGATATCGGGATCCTATCTCTATCTGGGGCAGCACGTTCTGCAGAATCCGCAACTGCAACTGATCAATGTTTCAGAGGGATACATCATGGACGTTTTGCCGCTTTCCGAAGGAGAACCCTTCCAGTTTCAGACTGATTATCAGGGACAGTTTTATGCCGTGATCACGGCTACCACTGTCGCGAACGGATCATCGGTCTATGGCATCGCGGGGGGCTTTGATCAGCCTACTGTCTTTATTGCCGAGCCGGGGGCGGTGATTAATATCGGACAAATCCAATTTGACGACGCCCAGCCGCATCGATATGAACGCGTCGGCACTCCCGTTTTCGAAGACGGGCGCATGCTCTATCCGGTGATGAAGGGCTTCTTCGTCTATCATTTCGATAGCGTGAACTGGCTCTATCAACAGGGGGATTATCTCTATCTCAAGAAGCATGAACGCTTGCTGGGTGCTGAAACGTTTGTCTTTAACCTGCCGCCGGGAACGATCTGGAACAAGATCTCCAACCTCAACCATGCCGATAGCTGGACTCGCACCGAGATCATCGATCACACAGGAATGCAGCAGCTTACGCAGATCGATTACCATCAATTGGTGGATTGCCATCAGGGCGCAAGAACCTGGTATGTGCAAAAGGACTATCAGGACAACATCATCAGCCAGACCATGACCTCGCTGAATCTGCAACTGCTCTTCACCCATGCGCCGAGCGGCTTTCTGCATAGAAAAGAGGAGATCACAGGACCGGTTGCGGATTTCATCCTCGAAGCGGGATTGAGCTGGAGATACACTCCCGTCTTTGCTCCACAGGGACCCAGCTATCTGAGCTATGACCCCACTTATGAGCTATTAAACCCCAGGATAGTCACGTTTTTTTGGCAGGCACCGGCGCTGGATGAGTGGGGAAACACCTGGACGCACTATCGCGTTTATCTCAATTATGCAGTTTATGCCGAAATTCCCTTCAGCCAATGCTCCATCTATCTTGATGAGCTGGATTTGCACACCTTTTATGTGATCCATGTGACCGCCACCGATGGAGAAAACGAAAGCTATCCCTCAAACTCCATCTTCCTGACCCCGGTCTCCAATGATGATAACGTCCAGAAACCGCGTCAGTTATCCGTCTATCCCAATCCTTTCTCACCCACGCGCTCCGAGGGACTTTCCATTGATCTGAAGAACGCCCCGGCGGGCAGGATTGAACTGAGCATCCATAACCAACGTGGACAGCTTGTGAAGAGCCATCAGGCAGAGCATGGCGGCGACCTCCAATATCGCTGGAACGGCAAAGACACCGGCGGAAAAACCTGCGCCTCCGGCATCTATTTCATCCGCATCAAAAGCCCCGGTGAAAAGGATATCCTCAAGAAAGTGCTGCTGCTGAAATAGTATCTCTCAAACAGACCATATCAAGCTTTTGACTGATAGCCATCAAGCTATGTCCATCGATAAAATGCTCATTTTCAACTAATGTCTCGTCAAGCATTCAATGTCGCAAAAGGCATGTGTGCACCAAGCAGCATCGGCATGCTGCACTACGGGCAACCTGCGGCATGCCATTGCTGCTGAAGTGAAAAATCCATTAGGGGTTATTACAAAGGATAATTGCTCATCACATAGTTTTTCATGTCTTTAATATCTTGGTTTGCGTCCTTTAAGAGAATTGAAAAAACATCTCTCATCGATATGACACCTTGCAAAACACCCTTAGTGTCAACAATCGGAAGATGTCTGATCTTTTTGGAGGTCATAATCCCCATGATTTCAGCAACTGTTTCATCTCCCTCAATAACAATTAGGTTTTCTCTCTTGGTCATAATCTCTTTCACAAGTAAATGACCCACGAGTCCATCAGTTGCAGCAAGCTTTATCATTACATCACGTTCGGATAAAATGCCGGCAACTTCACCATTTTCAGTAAGCACCATCAAGGCTCCGATGTTATGGATATTCATTTTGTCAACTGCATTTTTAATTGTGGTATCATCGGTAACCGAATAGATCGCATTGCCTCTGACTTGGAATACTTCTTGTAGCTCTTTGTTCATAACGTCTCCTCATTTTTGTTTGAGTTCAACACTTATTATTGTCGGTGGGACAACCGAATATGTTGAGACCCACTTGTTGGTGTAGATTTCAACTCATTGTTTCTCACGTTTTTTGAAGATCCATTATATGGATATTCGTTTCACAAAATCTATACTTTCAGGTTGTTGTAGCGATACAATCCAACCGGATTCACAATAAAACCACGATTGATTTCTTGTCAATATCATTTTTCGAACCATGATCTCTCTGACCGCCATGATGATGTCAGCAAATAGTTAGCCACACTTTTGCGAAGCGAGCACCAGACGAGATATATGTCCGCAAGCTTATGATAGACAATAACATCAAAAGCTGCCTTTAAATCTTGTATCCGGTTAAAAAGTCCAACCAAGCTGCGAAACCTTGGCCGGTGTTTGACGATAATTCTATGATCTTGATATGGGGATTGATTTTTTTCATGTTAGCTTTCATTGTATCCAGGTCAAGGTCAAGATAGGGGAGCAAATCTGTTTTTGCTATCAGGCACAGTTGTGAATTGCGAAATGCCAAGGGGTATTTGAGTGGTTTATCTTCACCTTCCGCTACGCTCAAAACTACGACATTTACATGGGCACCTATGTCAAACTCGGCAGGGCACACGAGATTTCCTATATTTTCAACAAATAGATACTTCATATTTTCCAGATCAATTTCTTCGAGAGCGGAACGTATCCATCCAGCTTCCAAATGGCAGTCGCCACCAAATGGTCCGGTATTGATTTGATACACGCCAATCCCTGCCTTAGCTAACCGTTCAGCATCCAAAGTTGTATGGATATCTCCCTCGATAACGAAAATGTGCTCTTTAAGTGTCTCGGCTGTTTTTTCCAGCAATCTGGTTTTGCCGGAGCCCGGAGAGCTCATTAAATTGATGTACACAATTCCTTTCTTGCCCATTTCGCTACGAATTTCATTGGCAATACGATCGTTGAAATTCAATATTTGTTGCATGATCTTGATTTCTTTGTGATTCATGGTTTCATCCTTTTTTAATAGACCGGACTAAGTAGTTGCATCTAATTTCATCGAAAAACTGGTTTCACTTATGTATCTTCAGTGCCCTCGATAGAGGCAATATGCAATTCATTTCCTTGAATCAACTCCGTATCAATTGAATCGCAATCAGGACAGGAAAAGCATATCTCACTGATATTTGTGGTTTTATCGCACTTTCTACATTTTATTACCAAATCTCTTTCCTCAATTTCAAGAATTGCCTGTTCAAAACCGGCAGTGTCCTTTTTCATCAAATCAAAATGCATCTGCAAAACTTCATTGACGATGTGATGGAATTTACCAATTATAACGTTTACCTTAGTCACTTCCGTTAAATCAGCTTCCAAAAAGTACTGATTGGCGATTTCGAGTAATGATTTTACTATGGCTCCTTCGTGCATTGCCACCTCTGACCCATATAATAGCTCAACAAATTCTGGGAAGCGGATCTGAGGCTAACATCAACAAAGGTCTCAAACTTCCCAGAGCAGTACGAAGATATACGCCGTTCACATCTTTTGTGACTTCGCCGATGATTGCTGAATCCTGACCATATCTATGCGCTTTCAACTGTATGAGCATGTCATCGTTTGCTTCCGAAACCACCGCAACCAATTTGCCCTCATTTGCCAAATAGAGAGGGTCCAAACCTAAGAGCCCGCACAGCACAGTGGTTGAATCCTTGATTGGGAGAGACGTTTCGTCTAAGATCACTCCCAATCCGGTATCTTCATATATTTCATTAAGGATAGTGGCAACACCTCCCCTGGTGGCATCTCGGGCAAATCTCAACTTGGTGGTGTTTAACAAAATCTCGATAACTTCCCGTAAGGGAGCACAGTCACTTATGGGAGCAGGGTCTAAGCCCAATTTCTGGCGGGCATTGATAATTGCCACGGCATGGTCTCCCAAACTACCATTGACAACTATTCTATCACCAGCTTTAATGTTCTTTACGTTAAGATCAATCCCTTCAGGTAAAAAACCAATTCCGGTAGTCGTGATGTAAACACCGTCACACTTCCCTTTTTCAACCACCTTTGTATCACCGGCGATGATTTGAACACCAGCTTCCTCGGCTGTCTTTTGCATAGAATCTACAATACGTTTTAGCAGATTTATACTGAAGCCTTCTTCGAGAATAAAACTTGCCACAAGATATGCCGGCACACTGCCGTTCATACTCAAATCATTAACTGTTCCGGTAATGGAAAGCTTACCGATATCACCACCGGGAAAGAAAAGTGGATTGACAACATAGGCATCGGTGGTAACGGTCAAATGGTTATCAATACACGCGGCGTCATCGAGGGTTGGAAGCCGAAACTTACTAACAAAAACTTCTCTAATCAACTGGCGGGTTAAGGCTGCGCCACTGCCGTATCCGAGTGTTATTATATCATTTTTCATACTTGTAATATGCGGCACAACTACCTTCCGAAGAGACCATACAGGGACCGACAGGATTATTTGGAGTACAAATCTCTGCAAACAGCGGGCAGTCAAAAGGCATTATTTTTCCTTTCAATACGCTACTGCAGCGACATGCGGTGTTTCCTTCAATGTTGGTAATTTGTATATCATACTTTCTGAGAGCATCAAATTGCGAATACTCTGTCCGAATATCAAGTCCGGAATCAGGAATCTCTCCCAATCCTCTCCAAACTGCATTGCCAATGGAAAAAACTTCTGATATTGTTGCTTTTGCCGCCATGTTACCTTCTGTGGTCACTATCCTGCTGTATTCATTAATAATTTGCGGTTTATTTATCTGCTCAATCATTTTTTTGATTCCCAGAACGATATCCAGTGGTTCAAATCCGGTGACTACTCCGCCGATGCCGAATTTCTGCGGGATGAAATCATAGGCTTGTGTTCCGATAACCGCGCTTACATGGCCTGGTAAGATAAATCCGTCGATTTCCACTTCGTCATCAATCAAGAGAGCATTCAAAGCGGGTGGTATGAGCTTGAAAAGCGGCAACACAGAAAAATTATCTTGATTCTGCCTGCCGGCTTCCAGTATTGTATAAGCAATGCCGGGTATTGTGGTTTCAAACCCGATACCAACAAAGACGGTTTCACGTTTTTGGGATAATTCCAGAGCTTCCAGAGGAGAATAGACCGTTCTTATATCAGCTCCCAGCGCACGGGCATGTTCGAGAGTCTGATCAGAACCTGGTACGCGAATCAAATCTCCGAAGGTTGCAATTGTTATGTCTTTTAGCTTTATCAGTTCATCAATCACAGAAGCGGGGGTCACACAAACAGGACATCCGGGACCAGAGATTAACCTGATGTTTTCCGGCAACAATTTGCGTAAGCCCCAATGTCCAATTGCCATCGTGTGGCTTCCACAAACCTCCATGAATGTAACCGGCTGCCGATATTCATGTATTTCCTTCAAAACTCGCTTTATCAGATCAGGAGCACGATAGTATTTGAGATTCATAAGCTGAGGCACGTCTTTTCTTGTCCGAATGCTTCTTGCAGGAGGGAGATGGTTTCCATGGCGTCTTCTTCAGAGATGCGTTCAAGAGCAAAACCGGTATGAAGAATAATCCAGTCGCCCGCCACTACATCCGGCAGGAAAATTAGCGATATTTCTTTTGTTACGCCGCCTAAATCGACCAAACCCATATTGTTATCCGTCCTTCTTACTACTCTGCCGGGAATTGCCAAACACATATTATAGCTTCCTTATTTTATTGATCTGTTTGCGATTAGAGCCTGCCCCACAGCAATTGCCCCATCATTAGCAGGCAGCATGGAAGAATAGTACACCGCAAAGTTCTTTTTTCGCAGTCTATTAACCAAGCCTTCAAATAGAACCATGTTCTGCATAACGCCGCCCGACAGAACAACTTTGTCAAGAGCCGTTTCACGGTTTACCTCAAGTACTGCACTCAGCGTGAATTCGATGATTGTTTTATGAAATTTCAGGGCAACCAGGTTGATGGATGCACCATTTACTATATCTTGTCTCACTGCCTTGATCAATGAAATGATGTTTATCTCCTGATCAACAAGCTGATAGGGATAAGGATGAACATCAGAAATAGAGGATTTATTGCATAGTTGTTCAAGTGTTAGCGCCGATTGCGCTTCGAATGTAATTTGTGAAACCAGTCCGAGCATAGCACTCACACAGTCAAAAAGCCTACCCATACTTGAAGTTTGATGGAGATTGAAGTTATTGTCGATTTGCTGTTTGATAACTTTTCTTTCCAAAGGCGAGATTCCCTTGAGAAATTCACAATCAATTCCGTTTGACTCAAGGTAAGCATAGGCAATTCTGACCGGATGAACTACAGCGGAATCACCTCCCGGTAAAGGTAGATAATTGAGATGATATCTCCTCTCATAACCTGAGTAATCCGCTGTGAAAACTTCACCTCCCCAAATTGCACCATCATCACCATAACCTGTTCCGTCATAAGAAATGCCAATTACCGGCTCGTCTAACTTATTCTCTGCCATAACCGCAGCTATATGAGCATGATGATGCTGAATCTTAATCAAGGGGAGATTGATGCCCTGAGCAAAACGGGTTGTAAGATAATCTGGGTGCAAATCGCATCCAACCAACTCGGGTTTTACCCTGAACCAATCTTGATACTTATGTAGAGTCTCAGTAAAAAAATCTTCCGTTGCCTTACTGTTATTATTACCGATATATGGTGATAAATAGAGCAAATCATTATCTGTTAGGCAAAATGAGATTTTCAACTCTGCTCCAGTACCAAGGGTGGGGATGGTTTTGAAAGGTAATTTTAATGGTGAAGGCACATAGCCGCGTGAACGCCTAACGAGGATGGTATCTATCGCGGATGGGAGGACAATCGAATCATCGCATCTGTTCAGGATTGGGCGGTTGTGCGTCAAAAAAAAATCACATAATCCGCATAGCTCTTCCTCATTTTTTGCTATCGGCTCATCATTAACATTGCCGGAAGTCATGACGAGGTAAATAAGGTTTGGCGATTCCACACTACTGAAAAGCTGGAGATGGTGTGGTGCATAAGGTAGAAAAACACCGAGATTACTATTATGAGGGGCGACAGAATCGACTATTGGATTTGTTTTTGCCTTCGGAAGAATAATTATCGGTGCTTGGGGAGACTTCAATAACCGTAGCATTGAAGCCGTGGATTCCACAATTAGGCTCAAGTAGTCACTATTACACATAACAGCAAAGGGTTTAGCCGGTCTGTTTTTACGTCTTCTCAGTTCCATAACAGCATCTTCATTAGTTGCATCACAGGCAATATGAAAGCCGCCAATCCCTTTTATCCCTACAATTTTCCCTTTTTTCAGTTCCTCCCGGCAGTTTATTATCGGGTCTCCGGGGATTTTTTGCAGCTTGCCATCCAAGAAACTCAGCTCTGGTCCACAGTCGGGACAGGCAATGGGTTGAGCATGAAATCTTCTGTTCGATGGGTCTCCGAATTCATTCCGGCAATAACTGCACATAATAAAATCTTTCATCGAAGTAAAGGGTCTGTCGTATGGTGTATGTTCGATTATTGAATATCTCGGTCCGCAATTGGTGCAATTGATAAAAGGATAGTTGTACCTTTTGTTCTCAGGGTTAGCATGTTCGCTAATACAGTCATGACACATTCGCAAATCGGGAGAGATAAAAGTTGAGCCGGCTTTTTTGCTGCTTTGCCGAATTTCAAAGTCTTTATAGCCAATATCAGGAAGGTTTTCAAGATCAAATCTATCAATTCTGGCAGCAATAGGATGATGTTTATTTATTGATTCTACAAATATTTCCAGATTCCTATGTGTGCCCTCGACTTCGATTTCCACACCTTCATTGGAATTCAAGACATACCCTTTCAGCTTAAGCTGATCGGCGAGGTTGTAAACAAACGGTCGAAAGCCTACTCCTTGCACAATCCCGTTAATCTTGATGCTAAACACTAATTTTTGTTTCTCGATCCAAATACGAAGCCACGATGATTTAGCTTACGCCATTTCATTGAGAAAAGTGAGGATTTGCTTCGCACGCTGTATCACTATCGGGGAAATCTCTTCCCCAAAACCGGTGAATTGAGGTTGAATTCCCAGTATGAATGTCTTCATCATAAAAAACTCCGAGATTCTGAGCAAAGAAATAGTGTGGGTATGAAGCGTATTATCCCGCGTTTCATCAACAGGAAACAGATTGAAAAAACCTGGCTCTCTATTAAAGTCCGTGCAATCCACCAGTACAAGAATGTCTGGTGATAAGGTGTTGATTTTCCCTACATATTTCTCGATACCGCTTTCCACGATTAAAACCTGTTTACGACCAACTTGCTTGATTTCTTCGCAGATATAGATACCAATGGCATCATCACTCTTTAACCGATTACCGATGCCCACAAATAAAATCAGTTTAGTTTGATCTAATAGAGGTAAAAAGATATTCTCCATACTGCTCCGCTTGGAAACCTATATTTAAAAATACCACTATCGCGCTTCTTTTAAGAAGATGTTTATGATGAAATATGGCTCTATTCAAGAGTTTTTACTTGTAATTGTCGGTTACAATTCGGGCAGAGCACACTAAATGAGTCTTTTCGTTTGAGTTCGTCTTTAATCTTTACCCCGGTATCTCTGGTACCAGACAACTTTAATCTTTCGTTCAATATGTTTAGATTCAAAATTGAAGAATAAGCCAGAGGACCCAGTTTCTCGTGAATAAACCTCATGTGGTCTTTTGTAGTAATAACAGCTTGACAGTTATCACAGATGAGCAGTTCTCTTTCTTGCTTTTCGACTACTTCCGTTCTATCTGTACACGCCAAATCATATAATTCATCAGAGAGCTTTACCCCTTTTCCGGTAATGCAATGTTCCTCGCACTGACCACAAAAAATGCACTGTCCATAATCACGGGTTATTGTGCGGATACCGGTTTCCGTGTCATCAACATAAACGATTGCATTGGGAGGACATACATTCGCACAAGTTTCACAACCAACACAGTGATCTTCATCTACTACCGGTTTTCCCCGATAACCGGCAAATGGCTTGAAATCACCTCCTGGAAATTGTGTTGTATAAGGCTTGGAAAATAAGGAGATGATAGCTTCTTTTAGCTCGCGCAACTTCGGATATTTCATTTATCGGCTTCCTTGTAATCGTCAATAACTGTTTTATCTGTCAGTTTTAAACCAAACTTATATGATCCTCTGATCAGTGCATGCGCTCCCACGGTAGAAGCAAAAAACAGCAATGGAATGGCAATCAGGGCTTTAATCCCGACTCCGGTAAACCCATAATGCAGAAATAGAGCCAGCAAAATACTGCAAGTACCTAAGGTCACACATTTGGTTGCTGACTGAAGGCGATTATAAATATCGGGGAGCCGGAGCAAACCTATGCATCCGAACAAATCGAAAGTAATCCCAACGATTAAGAGAACAATACTTATGCTATTCATCTAACTTCTTCCTTGTTAAGTACTTTGCCAGGGCAATAGTGCCGATGAAACTAAGAATTATCCAGGCAATCGCAACATCAATCAGGAATAATCTCCCCGTTTTAATAACCAGAAGTGCACAGATTCCGACCACTAAAATACCGAAAATATCGATAGCCACCATCCTATCCGCCATTGTCGGTCCGTACAGAACCCGTATAAAACAGAGGAAGTTCAAACCCATCAGGATATATAATAATACTTCAATCATTATTCAAATACTTCCTTTAATATCTTTTCAAAACGTCCGATGATCTTTCTCGTATAAACAGCCGGGTCTTGGCTGCTTACATAAATCCAGTGTACATAGAAATCATCATCTATAACATCAACCGTGATCGTCCCCGGAGTCATTGTTATTGAATTTGCCAGAAAGGTCTTGGCAATATCGGTTTTAAGGCTGCTTCTAATCTTGACAATACCGGGTTTTATCGGCATTCTTGGGCTGAGAACCCGGTATGCTACATCGAAGTTTGCTCTAATGCATTCCCAGATGAGGACAATTAGATAAACAAGCGCCCAGATATAGCGCAGTGGATTGTAGAACTTTCTCCAGTCTCTCAAAAACCGGTTACCAAACAAAAGCGTGACAATAAAAGCTGACGCCAATCCAATAATAATGTTATACACACCCAAATTGAAAGTGAGCAACATCCACAAGAAAAACATACTGATAAACAGTGTGATGTACTTCATACTTATAGCCCTATCACTTTTGTCGAGTATTTAGTTGTTTCCAATAATACGTCAACTGCAGGCTGCAAAAAGACAGCTCTGACCCCGGGAATAATCAGTAAACTCATAACCAGACATAATAAAGCCAGCAGAGTCATTGATAAAGACATACTAAAAGGAGATTCCTTGGTATTCTCATATTTTGCCGGCAATTCACCATAAAAAGCATACTTCAGAACTTTGGTGAAGGATGCCAGGGTAATAATGCTGACAACTACCGCAGAGAAGGCTAACCAATAATATCCGGCTTGGATCGCCGCGAATATAATCACGACTTTGCTGAAAAAACCATTAAATGGGGGTATCCCAGAAATAGCCATTGAGGCGACAAAAGTGCTCCCAGAGGTTATGGGCATTTTACTTGCCAAGCCACCAAGTTTCCTGAGGTTTCGGGTGCCTGTTCTATATTCAACGGAGCCGGCGTTAAGAAACAGTAATGCCTTGAATATCGAGTGATTGAGCAGATGGAACAGTCCTCCGGTAATTGCCAGTATTGCCACCTTTTCTTTACCGCCAGTCGCCAATACGAGCATTCCGATGCCGATGCCCAGAACAACATAGCCCATCTGACTGATACTGTGATATGCTAACAGCCGTTTAAAATCCCACTGTCCAACTGCCAGAAAAACGCCAACAATCATTGAGAGAGTTCCCAGTGCGGTAATGGTCATTGCAATCTCATAGTTCATCTGGAAGACACTAAAAAACAGCCGGATTATGACATAGATTCCGACAGCTTTAATCAGAACTCCCGACAACATCGCCGATATCGGTGATGGTGCAGAAGAGTGGGCATCAGGTAGCCAGGAATGGAATGGAACTAATGCTGCTTTTAGCCCGAAACCGCCAATGAGTAAAACAGATACAAAAATCTGAAAAGAACTTGCATCCGGGAGTTGTGTAGCTATATCAGCCAAGTTTAAAGTACCGGTTGTCCAATAAATAAAACCAATGGCTGTTAAAATTATCAAAGATGAAACTCCGCCTAAAACTTGATACTTAAAGGTCGCCTCCAGCTGCTCTTTCTCTATACCGAAAGCAACCAAAGCATAAGAAGCGATAGAGGCAATTTCCAGAAAGACATAAAGATTAAATATATCTCCGGCAAGAACGACTCCATACATACCAGCCAACATCAAGCTGAAAAGGGCATAGAACTTTTCTTCCCCCGAATACTGTTTTGTGTAGCTGAGAGAATATAAGGCCACTAACAGACCTACTAATGATATAATCAACAGCAGGATATTGGTAAGCCCGTCTGCTACTAAGAAAATTGCAGCAGGGATTTTGAGCACATCTGCGAAACCGCCCACACGGTAAACCAAGGTTTGCGGAGCCTGCAATACAAAATAAAATGTCAATCCCGTCAGGAAAAGCATCGCCGGAATTATCAAATACTTACCGAGACACTGCAACCATCTCCCGAAAATAATCGTTAAAAAAGCTATTCCGAGAGGAATAATAATATACAGAGGAATCATTGAACTCATGTCTTATCCCTTGAGGTTATTCATTTTTCTAATATCAAATGTGCCGTAATGCTTATACAACCGGATTGCTACTGAAAGCAGCAAAGCCTTGGTAGCCAATCCGATGACTATTGCCGTCAAAACCAATGCCTGTGGTAAAGGGTCAACAAAGGGACCTTTTTCAAAAGATTCTGATATTATCGGCACCGTCCCACCGTCTATATAACCGATTAAGATTAAGAACAAAATCACGCTGTACTCCATTATCGCCAAGCCGATAATAATCTTAATCATGTTCCTTTGCAAAATCACTCCAGACATACCAATGATGAAAAGGATGAAACACAATAAAAACAGAATCATTCCGACTCCTCATCTTTGTAAATAAGTAATGCCACAAAAATTGAAGAAATAGCGGCACATACTTCTATTCCAATGATAATATTCCCGATGGGGATAAATCCACCGCTAATCAACTCTCCTAATTTACCCACCCGAAGAAAGTTTCCGAAAAATACCGCTGTGCCTGCGACTAACAAACCAATTACAGCTAACATCAGGAAACTGAAAATAGCGATGCTTTCTGATAACTCCAGACGCCATTTTTCTTTTCTTAACTTCTCCAAGACACTTCCATCTGCCAGAATTTGAAATATAAAAGCACTCGCCATAATGACGCCTCCGGTAAAACCACCACCTGGCGAGAGATGTCCATGGACTGAAACATATATTCCAAAGAGAAATATAGTTGGCGCGATGAATTGACAGATGGTTTTCACAATTACTGTCATACCCAGCGGAGCAGATTTAAGGTTGTTTTCTTTCATATTAGCTCTCCTTCTTCTTGCCCGAATGCCGTAAAATGGAGAGAACTCCTATAACAGCGGTGAACAGAACTGTCGCCTCACCTAAAGTGTCGTAAGCTCTGAAATGTAAGATGATCCCGGTAACCAGATTTGCACTTCCTGATTCTGCGGCTGAATCTATATAAATATCTGCCATTCGGGTCACATGTTGGCCGAAGTGGTTTAATGTATTTGTAAAGCGAGAAACAATTAGCAGGAATACTGTAGCAAAGATCAAGACTGTTGCCGCATAAAAAATAGGACTGAAACCGAATCCCACTTTTTCTTCCTCATGAGTTGCATTTGTTATCACTGCAATCATAATGATTAGAGTTATGATCTCAATCACAACCTGTACTATCGCCAGATCGGGTGCATATAAGAGCAAAAATGAGATTACCAGCCCGAATCCGACAATACCGTAGGAAATTACGGCGGAGAGCAAATCTTTGGCATGTAATGAATAAATCGAGCCTAATATCATTAGAACCAGCATTATGACCAAATATATTTCCATAATTACCTCATCCTTACACAATTAAGATTATCAACATCAGAGCCACTCCGAATATCATCCACATCAGGTATGTGGAGAGAATTCCTGTGTGACACCTGCTTAGTATAGAGCTCAACCCCAGGACAATTCCTTTCCCGATATGATAGACATCAAACCAGTTTTTCCTGGCTTTATCGTAGCAGAAATTAAACAGTTTCATGGTACCTATTGTCTTATAGAACTCAAGCGGGGAAAAGCTCAGCTCTTCCTGTAGTTTCTCACCTCCGATGAAACTATCGGATACCCTTCTGGTTTTTAACGTTCCCACCCAATAAATGATAAACCCAATGACAATCGAAATCAGGATCATTATAGAGACTGATTGTGCAGGCCACAAGCCTGGAAAAGTATCAGCACCGCCTACATGGGTAAACCCAAGCAGGAGTGGGATTATCCATCTGGCAGCAAAAACCCCAAAAAATACGCATAATCCTGCCAGAATAATTTGCGGAAACCACATCAGGAAACTAACTTCCTTTATTTTACCCAACTGTTCATTTCTTCTTCCGAGATAAATACCTGAAATCAGCTTTACAAAACTCGCCAATGTCAACGCTGAGCCAATAAGAGCTAATGTCAGCCAGACTATCCAGAGTTTATTGGCAATGCCGCTACCTTTTCCGAATTCAATTATTCCGGTATAAATCATCCATTTGGAATAAAACCCATTCAACGGTGGAAGCCCGGAAATGGAAAGGGCAAAAATAAGTGCCGAAATAAAGGTTAAGGGCATGAACTTACTCAAGCCGCCAAGCTCGCCAAGCTCCTCTTTACCTGTTCTTTTTTCCACGCTTCCGGAAGTTAGAAACAACCCGCCTTTGTAGATTGCATGATTCACCATGTGAAACAATCCGGCTGCTATTCCCAGAGGTGTTCCCAAGGCTAACCCGGTTACCATATAACCAACCTGGGACACCGCATGATAACCAAGCAGCCTTTTGTAGTTATGCTGCACAAGAGCCATCATTACTGCTGCAATTATTGTCACCGATCCGATTACAAGGAGCAGGAGAGTAGCCCACGAAGTTAAGCGAAACAGATCGCCACAGATCCTGGCAAGAAAATAGATGCCCAAGAGTTTATCCAGCGAAGCGGGCAGAAAAGCAGCCGAGGAAGCCGGAGCGTCTTTGGCATAGTCAGGTATCCAGGTGTGTAGCGGGAATACTCCAGCTTTGGTGAAACTCGCTATCAGAAGCGATAGAAAAGCAATATTCGTGATTGCTGTGTTTGTGACAAGGCTGATTTCGGACATATTGAAAGAGCCTGAACGAATGAACAACAAACCAATTCCCATGATTAATATGGAATCAGAAGCTCCAATCAGCACCAGGGTCTTCTTTGCCGTTGCAGAACTCTCCTCGTTGTGCCCTTTGATTAATTTGTAAAGCGTCAACCCCAGTAATCCCCATAAAGTAACGAAAAGGAGCAGGTTATCAGCCAGAGCCACTCCGAAAGAGGCTCCTAAAGTAATTAGATAATATGAGTAGTAATTTGAGGGTACTCGCGTCTGCCCGGTGTTTGGGGATACACTGCTTTTATTTAGGTATGATATAGAATAGAGGGCATAGAGAAAACCAAATACGCCGATGAATAAAACAATTAGTTTGCTTAATCCATCTACATTTAGCACAAAGTATTTATCTAACGCAGGCAGCAATATACTTTGCATACTAAAGAGGCCTGCTGCATCTCCGGCTGGAAGTCTAAAAATTGAAACGGCCAGATAGAGAGTAGCAGCAGAAACTATCAAAGCTACAAGCCCTTTGATAATCTTCAGTGATTCGGGAATAATTAATATAGCAACGCCAATAGCAATCGGCATCATAATCAACAATTGAAAGTCCATCATCATTGCCCCTTTGCTAAAATCTTTGTTCTTAACTCGTCGGTTTTTTGTTGTGAGAGTTTGATCAAGTCTGCTGCATTCATTATCCGTTTTCCTGATTTATAGTCATAAACCTGCACCATACGTTCCGTACAGCAGTAACAAGGATCAACGGCAGCCGTGGCAATCGCTGCATCGGAAATGGTTCCGCCGATACATGATCTTCTAAAGGTTGTAATGCAATTATAGCTGGGAGCCAGAATCTTATGGCGAACCGGACTGTTGCTGCCATCAGATTTCACGAAATGGAACACTTCTCCTCTTGGCGCCTCGGCACGTCCAATTCCTATGCCGGGTGGTATTTCTTTGACTTTTGTTTTTATATCTCCGGCTCCTTCTTTTTTTATAAGCTGCAAACACTGCTGAATGATAGATATGGACTCATACAATTCCAGTAAACGCACCTCAGCTTTGGCAAAAATATCACCCTCTTTGGCGGTAATAACTTTCCATTTGACCATGTCATAAGCAGCATAAGGGTCATCTCGCCGGACATCGATATCCACACCGGAAGCACGTGCCGTCGGACCGACCGCGCCAAAATCGTGAATATCTTCCGCAGTTAGGGTCCCGACACCCTTGAGCCGGGCATGAATCACCGGATCATCCATCACTGCGCCCACTAATAAATCTGTTTTCGTTTTTACGTCGTCCAAAACCTTCAGCAGTTGAGCTGCCTTCGTTTCATCGATATCTCTTCTTACTCCGCCGATAGTAAACATGGCGTAGCTGTTCCGATTACCGGTGATGATTTCAAACATATCCAGGACAGGTTCTCGATACTTCCATGCCCACATGAATAAGGTATTATAGCCTAAGAAGTGCCCGGCAAGCCCCACCCACAATAGATGGCTGTGAATTCGTTCCAATTCTCCGATAATCGAACGGATCAATTTAGCTCTAACCGGAATTTGAACGCCGCCGATACTTTCAACAGCATTCGCATAGGCAAAGGGGTGTGAAGTGGAACAAATCCCACATATTCTCTCTACCACATAAAACACCTGTTCAAATGTCTTTGATTCGCAAATCTTTTCAATTCCACGATGATTGTAGCCTGTCTCCCACTCCATATCGACAACGATTTCCCCGTCACAATACAATTTGAAAAACTCCGGTTCTTCCAGTAGAGGATGATAAGGGCCTATCGGTACTATAGTTATTTTACCCATTTTATCTATCCCCCTTCCTAATTTTTCTTCGATAAGGATAATCCCCGTCAGGCCAGGACTCAGCCAGCAGGAAACGCTCCGGTTTGGGATGGTTAAGGAATTTTATCCCCAAAATATCCATTATTTCTCTCTCAATCCATTCAATACCATATACTATCGGGGTCATTGATTCAACTTCCGGGTTGTCATGCGCCAGCATCACGTTCAAGCTCATAACCCACCCCGTTTCATCATCTGAATAGTGATAAATTAGCTCATACCCATCTTTTGAATCCATTGCCGAGACGACAATATAGCGATATTGCAATTTGTTAAACCAATGATCGGTAATTTTTGGCAAAATACTCTTTGGTATATAAACCATCAAACGCTTGGTATTGATAACTTCGGTGCTTATTATCTCCGGAAACCGCTGCTGTATGTCAGTGATGTATTGCTCAATGTTCATCTGTTAATCCTTAAAATTAGCTTATCGCCTCATTATTTGCCGGTGCCGGCTTGGATAGCAGCTTCATGACACCTGCTATCATCGCCTCAGGCTTGGGAGGGCAGCCGGGAACATAGGCATCCACAGGGATCACTGTATCAAGAGGCCCGGCAAAGTTGTATCCTGAAGTAAATATGCCGCCGGTGCAGGCACAAGCTCCAATCGCAATCACTATTATCGGTTTGGGAGCCTGTTCATAGATTTCCAAAACCCGCGATCTTGTCTTTTTCGTGACGATACCCGTAACTAACAGAACATCTGCATGTCTGACGCTACCAACCAGTTTCATCCCGAATCTTTCCACATCGAATCGGGGCGTCAACAGATCCAGTATTTCAATATCACAGTTGTTGCATGAGCCGGCGCTTAAATGGAAAACCCATAGTGATTTTTTAAAACAAAACTCTTTGATACCCAATTTTTCTCCTAAATTCCCATTAATGCTAAAACTATACTAATTATCGCAAACAGATTCATCCAGAGCCAGAAAAACCTCATTGCCTGATCAATCCTGACCCGCGGATTCGTGTTGCGGATCAAAGTAATCAACAATACGATGACAAAAACCTTTAATATTGACCACAGTATATGTATTCCGCTCAAGGAGAGACCGGCGAAGAATAAACCGGCAACAAGAGCCGGAAGAGCAAAGAACATTATGTATCTGGTCAGTTTGAAAAAAGCTAAGATAGAGCCAGAAAATTCAATGGTTATTCCATCACAAATTTCCCCTTCACCTTCTGCCATGTCAAAAGGCACCAACCCCATTTTCGCCTGAATACACATCATAACGGTAATAAATCCGATGATCCCGGAAAGGCTGCCGATGAAAGCACCATTTGCCGTTTGATAACCGATAATTTCAGAAAGAATGATCGTCATACCGGATTTGATTATTATCGAGATGAGAACTAATAGAAAAGGCATTTCATAGCTCAGAATCAATTTCATCTCTCTTGATGCGCCAACTGCCGCCAAAGGATTACCTGAGGCTAAAGCTCCTATGATATAAGCAAATGACGGAATGTTCAGTAGATAGATAATAACGATGATATCTCCGGCAAAACCTGTTTCCAAACCCAAAACCGGCAGCAAGATAAACACTGCTGAAATAGTTGCGCCAAATAGCGCAAATACGGGTGCCAGAATATAAGTCGTCACAGACCCATGCAGAGGGATAATGGTCTCTTTCGACAATAATTTGACAAAATCATAAAGAGGTTGAAAGATAGGCGGTCCCTGCCGGAACTGCACTCTGGCAGTGATTTTTCGATCAGCCCAACTGATCAGACCGCCAATTATCCCGGAAAAAAACAATCCCGGGAAGATTAGAAAATATACTATTTCGATACCCATAAGCTTATGTGCTCCACATCACTATATGTTAGTCATTTTTTTTCAGGTCTTCCCACACGAACTCTTTCACCAGTATTCTATCATTTAATCTATGTATGTGCTTTGCTTCGCTGGGTTCTTCCTCGGTGAATTCAACCGCTCCCTTGGGGGCTGTTTCCATACATTTTAGCGGTTGGGAATCCTCCCCAAAGTCGCATAAATCACATATTGATTTCAAATTGGTGATTATTCGGTTGGAAAGAGTCCCAAAAGGACAAGCTGCCACGCAAGACTGGCAACCGATGCAGAGATTTGTTGCTCGCTTGAGTATCTTCTCTTCGTCTTTCTCCAGAGCCTCCGCAGGACAGACATTGATGCAGGGTGCTTCTTCACAGCGCCGACAGGTCAATCTCAGCATTGCATCTTCAACGATATCTTTCATGCCGATATTATTAGGATGAAAGTCATAAGTACATTCACCGTAATTATACACACCATTTACTGCTGTTTCCCGAAACTTGGCTAAATCAATCAGAATCTTTTTACTCATAAGCTGCTCTTACATCCAGATATTAGGGGAGTTTTTTATTTGATCGTAAGTAAAAACAGGACCATCTTTACAGACGAAATAATGTCCCATAGCGCAATGACCACACTTACCAACACCACAGGACATATTCTTTTCCATTGAGAGATATATTTTATCTTCCGGGTAGCCCATCTCCAAGAGTTTCTTCGTAGCGAATTTCATCATGATCGGTGGCCCGCAAACTACCGTCACGGAATTCGCTACATCAATCTCGATTTCATCAAGCAAGACGGTGACGACACCCACTTTTTCCTGCCAGCTTTCATCAGTTTTATCCACACTGCGATAGACTTCAAACTTTGGCGTTTCACGCAGTTCTGTTATATATGGTTTATAGATACAGTCTCCCGGGGTCTTGGAACCATAGCAGAGCGTGACTTTTCTCAGCTTATCGGAAATTGCTTTTAAGTTGTATAAAAGTGAGCGGATCGGTGCAAATCCACAACCGCCACCCACGATCAAAACCTCTTTATCGTAAAATGCTTCCAAAGGATACCCGCGCCCGTAAGGTCCTCTGATTCCCATATATTGACCAACTTCCATTTTATGCATCGCATCCGTCACATACCCTGCCTTCATGACGGTGATTTCAAGTTGTTTGGTCTCCAATGGCGAAGAGGATGGTGTAAATGGCGCTTCACCAACATTTTCTACCGTAACCTCTATAAATTGACCTGTTTTGAAGGAAAACTCCACTTCAGGAACAAGAACGAAAGTCTTGATCAGGGGAGATTCATCAATTATTTTAATTAGCTTTGCTCTTATCGGCTTATAGATATTCAATTCCTGCATAGCATTATCCTTGCCCACACGCTTCCACGATTACTTCATTTTTATTTATCTTGCCGATGCATGCGTCAATACACCTGCCACAACCTGTGCAAGCAAGCGCATTGAACATATCGGGTTTGTACACAAATTTGCAGAGGTATCGAAATTTGAGCCGGTCATAGAGCTTCATAAGCGGGTCTTCACCGGCAGCAACACGTGAAAAGCCGGCAAACTGGCAGGCATCCCAATTCTTTACTTTTTCGAAATCCTTCAGATCAATCAGAAGAAAACAATGACATGTAGGACATATCATAGAGCATGCACCACAGGAGACACAAGTAGAGGCATGCCTTTTCCATAGTTCTTTGTTTTCCTTTTCGATTCCCTTGCGGCTCGCTTTCTCATCCGGAATGTTTATATTTTGACTTTGTAGATTGGCAGCCATTGCAGTTCTCTTTTGAATCACCTTTTCCGGCAAGCAATCAAATACTTCGTTATCGTTGATTTTGAATTGCCCCAGAAACGTTTCTCCCTTTTCACTCAGGGGCGATAAGTAGCAATACCCGTCAGATACAGACATGGAGATATCACAATTCTTTTCACAATAGGGTGTGAGCCCATAAGAAGTACAGTGACAGGTCTCTTTTAAGTCATCACAGTCTTTCCCGAAAATTATTGTATGGTCACGATTCTCTTTGTAGCAATGATCCATAAAGTCTCCGCCCAGATATATGTTATCAAGCAAATCCAACGCTGCTAAATCACAATTGGAGACTCCTAAAATAACTCGTGCCTGTTTTTGCTCCGTTGCTACTACATTTTCTTTAACGGGAAAGAAAAAAGCCTTTAACGGGGTAGATGGAGTGGTGCCTTCATAATAGATACTGCCGATTTTTTCGACAGTAATTTCTTCAAAGTCTGTCGAGTTTTCTTTTTTAACCGGAGCAAATACTTTAAATTCCTTTAAAATCTCTGCTACGTATTCAGTCCACTTCTTTTCTGTTACGCGATATACTTTCATACACCATCCAGTTCCTTGTCTATTCTTAATTCCAAAAAAACTGTTTCTCGGATTCCTTGAAGACCTGTTTGCAGGACTTCGCCCCAAGTAATCTATATTTCAACGATATTGCGGACTTAACAGCCTACTGATTCCACAATAAAACCACACCGGATTTCTTGTCAACTATTTTCTTTCGCAAAACTCTCAATTTGGTGGAAGAGACTGTTCAAAAACCATCACCATTCTACGCTGCTTTACCAGAGCACTTGGAGAATAAGTGGTCTAAGTGCTTCCATTTTACATTTTCTTGACAGATTTGGGAGATGTTCAGATTGGCAATCAGCGATTGCTCATGCATG
>JAUYAR010000023.1 GCA_030693415.1 Candidatus Cloacimonadaceae bacterium
CATCACCGCAGTCCATTCTTTTTGCGTAACCTCATATTTTCCGATGTAATAGGATGATACCGTCACCTGATGCACAGGTTTTTCATCGCTCTCACCATCATTCGATCCCATCTTAAAAGAGTCGCCCTGCACAAAGATCATCTGACCGGGAGTAGAGCTAATAATGTAGGTCGCATTCGCAGTTGGGCTGGCTGTCCAGCCGTCCTTGAAACCCTTGGCTTTGATCGTGGTGGTGTTTGAGACTGTTAGCGGGTTGCTGTACAAAGTTGATGTGGCAGTGGGTTCCGTATTGTTTGTAGTATATCGAATTGTGGCTCCGTCGGTAGCACAGCTTAGTGATACACTTTGCGCAGTTGCATAAGCCTCTCCCAAAGGATTGAAGGTAGGCGTGGCTACCGTTCCTGATGATGTTATGGTATAGGTTGCACTCGCAGTTGGGCTGGCTGTCCAGCCGTCTTTGAAACCTTTGGCTTTGATCGTGGTGGTGTTTGAGACTGTTAGCGGGCTGCTGTACACAGTTGATGCGGCATTTGGTTCCGTATTATTTGTGGTGTATCTGATTGCTGCTCCGTTGGTAGCACATGTTATCGCTACCTTCTGCGCAGTGTTGTATGATCCTCCTGCCGGACTTAAGATGGGTATGGCTACCGGTATTTCTGCCGGTTTATCGAGCGGTTTTCTTTCCTCCACAGGGGATGATTTGGCAAAATAGAAATACTCATCCAGATTACCGCTCCTGAAAGGGGTTTGCCTATTACTTGTGTCTTCCTTCACTTGCTTGGATACATTGCGAAACACTTCATCCAATTCCAAATCCGGGATAGCCACGAACTTGAGCAAAGCTGCCGTGAAAGGACTGTTTTCTCCTCTCCCGTCTTCAGCGGTTTTTCCACTGGCGGTGCTATAGAAAACGCACTGCATACCGGGTATTACTTCGATAGTCGCCATGCCGCGAGCGCTGGAACGCACATTGCGAAAGGGATTGTCCCGGCAGCAATCCAGGATCATGATTGAAACCATGGCTTTATTCAAGTATTCGGAAATACGGTTTGCATTCATGGCATCCCATTTCAGGTCTTTTTCGCTCTTTGGATCAGAACGGGCGGGGATCAGGAAGTTTTCCCCACTATATTGTATCCCGTGTCCGCTGAAATAAAACACTACCTCGTCCACTGCTTTGAGCGAGGCTGTGAAAGTATCCACGGTATGCTCGAATTCCTTCAACTCCACATCGGTCTTCAGTGTCACTTTAAAACCGACCGATGTGAGCACCTGGGCAAAATCACGGGCATCCTTAGCGGCATTGGACAGAGAATTCTGCCCATAATCGCCATTGCCGATCACCAGTGCCTTGCGGGCTGCATTCAGATAGAACGTGCTGCAGAGCAGCGTCAATAAAACCAGGAGTTTCTTCATTTGTGCTCCTCAAGTTAGCCATTGAGCTAATTGTATTCGATAGGTGTTGTTGTCAAGGATTTTTTTTTCCATTAGAAAAAATTATACTGGAGAAAAAAGGCTTGACGCTTTCCAGCTCATTTTTAGGTATGACACTCAGTAAAATTACAAATCATTATCAGAAATGGGAGACTATATGAAAAAACTCTTGATCATCGGCATGATCTGTTTTGTGATGGCTCAGTTGCCGGCAATCATCGTAGAGACAGCGTCGCTAAAGAACTTCCTCTTTGGCAGCGAACCAGCCTGCGCCTATGACAATTGGCTTTCGCATGTGGCGGAGGGAATCGCTGTTGCGAACTATAATCTCTATGCACCCTATGATCGGCAGACCAACGGATTTGGCGATTTTCGGGTACCGAATGCAGCCGATCTGCTCTATTGGAATAACATGCTGGATTTGTTTATGGTGGGAGAATACGATGCCGCGCAGACGATCCTCACCAACGCCGGCGCGCCTTTCCAGATAGTCCAATTCAATGATTTGGACAGCGGCAGAACCTATTATATGATCCGCGAATTGCCCAATATGACATATTCTGACGACAACGGCACTCCAGACCCCTATGATGATGAGATCGGAGCCTTTCTATATGGCTGGGGGCTCTTTATTTACAATCCCCAAGCCACCAGACCGGTTATTATTACGTTGCCCCATCCCTGTGACGACTTCACCACACTCCCCATCGGCTATGAGGCTTTTCAGCTCTGGAACGCCCAATCTCTGTTGATCAATGGCGCCGGCAGGGAGGTCAAATGGACAAATGTGCCGCCTTACACAAACGCCAAATCCATCTCTGATCCGACTCGCCTGGCAACCCATCCTTACAATTATATCTATAAGAAATTTGCGGACACGATCCGTGCGGAGCTTAATATCCGCGAATTTTCAGTCCAGATCCATTCTTATGACTGGAACCGGCATGTGGGGATGACGGATACTCAGATCTCCGCTGGTTATCTGAAACTCTGTCCCAACCTCCCAATCCGCGATCTTTCGAGACTGAAACACGATCTGATCAACCGCGGCTCGCATTTGATGATTCCGGCAAACACGGTCGGCACCCATCGGGACGTCTATCTGAACGACTTTTACTCGGTGAATTATGAGATCCACGATTTCACCTTTGACGACGGCGAACACCAATATGCAGTGAACAACGTCATCTCCCTGCCCGCGTATTCACTGAACCAACAAATGCTTTATACACTAAGCGGTTGGAACGATTATGATGCCTATGAGCCGTTCTTCCACATCGAAATGGATGAATTACCCAACGCTTATGTGCAGGACAATGTGAATTATCATTGGTTCTATGGTTTTAATGTAGCCACACAGAGATGGGACTATGCCAATCTATTTACAAATACCGTGGCATATTATTCCCGCTGGGTGGAGGATATGGACAGCATTCTCGATGAAATGTTTGAAATGAACGACGGACAGGCTCCGGAGACTCCGACCAACCTCACCGTGCTCAATCAATCCATGAACTACATCACCCTGAGCTGGAACAGGAGCTATGACTATGACTTCGACACATACGAAGTGCTCTATGCCACCCAACCGATCGGTCTCGGCAACTATCAGATCTTCGATCGCAACAACGCTTCATTTTTGGCTTCACAGGCTTGCGAAACGATCAGCGTATCGGGATTGACCAATGCTAACCAATACTATTTCCGCATCCGAGGAAAGGACAAAAACGGCAACTATAGCAGCCTGAGCAATGAGGTTATGACGATCCCCGCGCCGGCAAACATCACGGCTTACAACGCCTATGGCATGGATTCTGCGGTGAGGCTTTATTGGCAGGTTGGAGGGCAGATGAATAACCAGGGTTTCAAGGTCTATAAAAAGATCGGAGACGCGGAATACCAACTTGCGGATTCCTATGCTACTAATCCCGCTTTGACCATTCCCACCGCCAGCGCTTTCGAATGGTGGGACAATAATGTGAGCAACAACTCCACCTACACCTACAAGATCAGCTCCACAAACGGAAACAACGTCGAATTCTATCACAATTACCCCGCTGCCTGTTCGCCGCGTGCGATTCACTTTATCCGCATCCAAGATGCCGGCGCCACGCTTGCCGATTCCATCGCCTTCGGAAACAATCCCTATGCTACGGATGGTCAGGACAACTATTATGACGTCTCCAAAAACAATCCGGCAAGCAACTATGTCTGGAACGCTTTCTGGCAACAATATTGGGGAAGCAGCGGAACTCAGCTTGCAAGAGAGATCAAGGGCTATTATAATCTGGATACAAACGTGAAAAGCTGGACAATGCGCACGCGCTCCGATCTGATAGGTCAAAACCTTACAATCTCTGCTTCCAGCACTTTCGGCAGGGCGGAAAAGCTGTACCTGAATGACGGAGGAGCCGGCACCTGGCACAATCTGATGAGCGGTCCCTACCAATATTCCAATGCCAATTCGAACGTTCGCACCATGACTTTGGTTTGGGGCAACATGCAACCCAGCGCGACGCATAACGCTCAGGCAAACAAGGTCTTCCAGGGCGGCAGCAACATCCATTTCTCATGGTCATACACCTATCCCTTCCTGATCGATCACGCTCAAATCTCGATTATCAGCGACACAGACAGCTTGCTTGTGAGTTCTCTTGTGACTAACAGCCAATATAACACCACATTTATGGTTCCTTACGACGCTGATATGCAAAACGCCAGAATTGTAATCGACATAGTGGCGATTGACGGGGTGCGCTCACGCTACTATTCGAGCTACACTTTCGCGCTGGTGCCATACATGGTTTTCGTGATGAACGAGGACGGCTGGAAAATGCGCTCCAATCCTTGGCCTGCAAACGCTTTGACCTTTGAACAGATGTTTGGAACCGGTGCGACCGGATCTACTTACAACGGCAGCATGGGGTGGGGTGCCTCCGCCACTTTCAGTTTTGGCAGCGCCTACCTGGTCAATAATCCTGAATACGCCTTTTATAGCACGACTTCACCTATCCAGAGCGAGGAAATCAGTTTTGGGCTGAATCCGGGATGGAGCTTCATTCCAAATCCCCATCTCTGTGCCTATAATGTGAAGGATATCCGTTTTATCCTGAATGGAAACTTCTTTCGTTTCGGCGAACTGATAAACCAGAACCTCATCTCCCGCGGAGTATATGTGTTCCGAAACGGCGGATACGAACTCGCCGATCGCATCGAACCCTATGAAGCCTTTCTGATCAAGTATTACGGTGGCGCAAATCTTGCGCCGCAGATCAACTTCTATCCTTTCTTCGACGCTCCGCAGATCACACCTCCGGCGGCAAATTGGTCTTTGAAAGTAAATGTCTCTGCCACCGGAAAACACGATTCCATGATCCTCGGATCACATCATCTGGCAACCGATGGTTATGACTTTAAGTATGACCTCCCCAAGCCTTTGCTTTTGCCGGTGCAGGCGCCGTATGTGAGATTATTGCGCATTTTGGAATCCGATTCCCTGTTTATCGATCATCACCTCTACAGCGAATACAGATCGCTCTTCAGCGCTTCGATCGATGAAGAAAAGGTGTGGAACTTCCGTTTACAGCTTGCCACCGCGGAGCCTGTGGCTTTCACATTTAACCAAATTGGTATCCAGCCCGGTTGGCAGATCCTCTTTATGATCGAAGGCGTGCCTCACTACGTAGGTAGCTCACCGGAATTCGTGTTCTCTCCGAATGCGCCAGGAACTTATAACGGATACATCCGAGTGAGCAATTATCCCGTGTCCAATAACGATTTGGTGATGACTCCGCTTTCCGGACTGAAAGCATACCCAAACCCTTTCAATCCGAATGTGAATATCGCCTTCAATATGGCGATCGGAACCGATGTTGCTATCGATATATACAACATCCGCGGTCAGAAAGTGAGATATCTGTTCAATGGCCGGCTTTCAGGAGGCTACCACAGCTTCCTCTGGAACGGAAAGGATAGCAACAATCGCAGCGTCGGCAGCGGAATCTACTTTGCCCGCGTCCAGACCAAGGCGAAGACGCATATCCTGAAAATGATGCTGATGAAATAAGCTAACATACTCCTAAGTATAGCATCAAACCCCGGTTGTGTGCCGGGGTTTATTTTATATGCGGACAAGAACCGACGAGGAATTGAGGACAAGAACCGACGAGGACGTCGGTAATTCCATAATCATGGAGCGCCGACGTCCCCGTCGGCGACAACAGCGATCAAAGCTCTCGGTTCACTTTCCCATAGCATAGCAAACAAAACTCAGCACGGCTCCGGTTCGATTTTTATCACCCGCGTAATACGCATCAAGGATTTGATCCAGCTTTTTATGGTCAATGGCTGCGTCTTGGGTGATCAAAGTATCATGTCTCAGCTCAAGGATATTGCTTTTATATTCTTGCAGAAAGACATCGTCCCTGCGCAGGCGGATCAAGAGTTTGTTTCGGTAATGGAGCCTCATTTTCAGTTTCATCGCGAGCTGACGATAATGATAGGGAGCGCACAGTTCCGACAGCGTGATCGGGAAGGTCTCGAGCGCGGGAAACATCCTGTGGATCGTATCTCGATGCAAACCCTCGTTCAATTGTTTCAAAAAACCGTAGCGAAAATGCTCGCTGACCAAGCTGCTCTGAAGATAAGGCATGTGGTCGATGACGTGATTGTCTATCCAGGCAAGATTCGGCATGTTATTTGCCCGTGGGCTATGGCGGACATAGAATAGGTGCATCAACATGGGATTCAGCATCTTGCCGCTATCCGGCATCAGGGAGACTTCACTTCGTAATTCCGACCAAAAACCCCGGTGCATACGTCTGGCTATTTCCGGAATGAAGAAACTCGGCGGATTCGCGTATAGATAATTGCCGATGGCATGATAGGTGAGATGGGAACCCAAAACAAGCGTTTTCAGGTGCGCCATCATGAATCGAAACCGAAACAACTCGCCAAAGTATCCACTGATATACACTTCCGAATCCTGTGCGATTTTGGGATAATAGCCCATAAAATCGCAGGCAGCGGGATTGAATCCCATCCCCCGGCTTTGGATATAGAGCTTTGCCTGCTCCCAAGAAACGCCGGATTCCTCGTAACCGATAAAACGAAAGGGGATCTTGTAGCGTGAAGCAATCTGCCGTGCCACACGAAAATCTGCGGTTTTGTCGCTACCGAAATGCACTGCTTGCAGCTTCGCCCCATTGGCGAGATAAATGGCAATCAGGGGACGGATATCCATTCCACCGGTGAGTCCCACGCAAATCTTTTTTCCCGCTCGGACTGGTAAAAGCGTCATGTTTTTCAGCATGTTCTCGAGATTATGGATGCTTTTCGAAGGAAGCCATTCGGTACGTTGAAGTGTAATTCCCGTGGCAGCGATGACGGCTTTGGTGCCTGTGCCAAGCATCTGCACTCCCTTGAAATAGGATTTCTGGGTAGGAGCATAATATAGTCTCGTGGGAGGAAACATGCCGTGCCAGTAGGCGCCAAAGCTTTCCCAATCGATCTCCGGTTTGCATATATCCTTCAAAAGCGCCAACTCGGAGCACCAGAATATCCTATCCGAATCTTCCTGTATATACAAAGTACGCTTGCACATAGAGTCATTGTATGCAAGGATTTCATCTCCGGCGATGATCAAGATCACCCAATGCCCATCCAAGGATTTCAATCTCTCTTCATCGGAAAGAATGAGCGACCAAGCGGTATTATCCGGATAATTGAAATCCTCACCGTTTCTGATAATGGGATTGCCCAAGACCACTACGTGTCGCGAAGGATCGTGGGGATGAGTGAACGATTGACAGGTTTGAGGGTTTCCCCCCGCGTAAATGTCCGCGTTTGCAGTATGAAACTCAAATAGGGCGGTTCGAAGAGCAGGCATAGACGTTCGATTCCCTTGTTTATGATAGTACCCGTATATCCAACTCATGATACTCCTTTTTTGCGTGTTGTTTTGCGCTATAGCTTGGTAATTATGTTATCTCGCGTCGCCCCTGATGCAGGAATCAGAGCTTTTATCCAAGGGAACGTAAAAGCAGGCACGAATCGTCTCCGTGCCTGCTTTTCTGTATCAATCGATCAGAATTTGACCGAAGCGTTATTTAGCGGAGAAAGCATCATTGCATTTTCATCCCGGAAGTTTTTCCACAATTCATAGAGCTCGATGTATTCAGAGCTGACGTCGTTGACCAGATCAAATCCCGGAAAGACGGCGAGGGGATTGCTCTTCATGGAGATAACGACGCCCTTTTTGCAGGAAGTGGTGGCGTCCACAAGCTTTATCTTTCCTTTGATACCTGTGAGTTCGCGCATGTGTTCGATGGCTTTGTCCAAGCCGCCGAGGTCATCGATCAGACCGATCGCCTTGGCTTGCTCTCCAGTCCAGACTCTTCCTTGGGCAAATTGATGCACTTCCTCGAGACTAAGGTTTTTACGTCCGGCATCCACCTTGCGCACAAAATCTTCATAGACTTCTTCGATGTAATATTCCATCAGGGCTTTCTCTTCCTCGCTCCAGGCACGGTATAGCGAACCAAAATCCGCGTTTTCGCCCTTCTTGACGGTTGACCAGTTCACGCGAATCTTTTCCATGAGACGCTCGAGGTTGAAAGCAAGCCCGACGACCCCGATGGAGCCCGTGATAGTGGTCGGTTGGGCAATGATGCGATCCGCACCACAGGCAATGTAATATCCACCGGAACCCGCCACACCGGTCATAGAGACCACGACGGGCTTCTTGTTTTTGCTCTGTGCGAGCTGGAGCTCGCGGAGAATGATGTCCGATGCCTGAGCGGAGCCGCCACCGCTATCCACGCGGAGGATTATCCCTTTGTAGTCTTTGTTATTACGGGCGGCGCGAATGAGTTTGACAGTGGTATCGTGAGCGATCATCTTGCCCGCCGCGCCTTTGCCCATGACGATATTCCCGGTGGCATAAATCACAGCAATCTGTTTTTCCTTCGGTTTCGCCCAGCTATAATCGCGATAGTCCTCCAGCACGCTCTTTTTTCTGCTGAAACCGGCACTTTCCTTGATGGTTTTTTCCAGCTCGTCCTGATAGATGAGTTTGTCCACAAGACCGGCATCGTGGGCGTCCTTGGCGAGGAAATAGGGACCCTCGTCGATGATGTCTTTTACCGGCTTGCCAAAGCGCTCTCCCCTGCCGGAACTGATTTGGGCGATGACATTATCCATAATGCTTTGCAGGATGGAATCATAGACCTCGCGTTCGGCGGGGGTCATTTCCGTCTCGGAAAACATGTTTGCTGCGGTTTTATATTTATGACTGCGGAAATTGAGCACGTCAATACCCATCGAGTCCAGCAGCGATTTGAGATATGGACTGGTGATGGAAAGCCCGCGCAGATCGACCGTTCCCATCGGATTCAGATAGATGTTGTCCGCGATCGAGGCGGCAAAGATATAGCCTCCGTTGCTGATGTTGTCAAAATAGAATTCGACCTTCTTGCCAGCGCTCTTGAAATCCTTCAGGGCGCCGAGGAGTTCCTGCATCAAAGCAAAGGAAGTGGCAAAGGAAGGATTGGTGAACAGGATGCCTTCGATGGTGGGATCGTTTTTCGCTTGGGTGATTTCGGCAATCACTTGCTCAATGGATTTTTGCTTGCCTTCAAAGATCTGAAAGGGTCCGAAGCTATATTTTGCCGATTTGTAGGTGACGATCTCCCCCGGCATCCTCATGGAATACCAGTGCTTTGGGTTGAGCCCCAGGAAGGGAGCGAACGCCTGGTCCGTAAGATGGACATACCCGACGGAATAGGTATTGGCATTTTCCTGCACTCTGGTGAAACTTCCGATGGATCTCTTGCCGGTGCTGATGCTGAAATTGAGCATGGCGCCCTCATTTTCCATGTTGTAAGTCCCGCCGATGCCGATTCCGTTCAAAAGTTCGGTGTTGAAACCGAGAGTGGGTTTTTGAAACTCATAAGCTGTTTGGGAATCCTTTACATAATTGAAATCTGCGGAGAGTTCAACCCGGTGGTCTTTGACGAAGGTAGCCAACGCCAGAGGACGGATGGCAGCTCCGAAACGATATTGGGGAGCGGCTTTGTGGGGATTGTCCCAGGTCATGGCAAAGGACATGGCATTGAGCGGACGGTAGGTGACGCCACTGCGCAAGGCGCCTTCAGCATATTTATCGTTTGTCCATTTGTAGGCGGTGCCCATGTAGAGATTGGGCATCAAGTGCGCAGGAAAGACCTCAGTGCCCCAGCCTATGGTGTGATTGCTGGTGCGTTCGTTGTTTTCATAGAGATAGCTGATTCCTTCCATGTTGGCGATCAGCCAATAGTGCTTTTGCAGCTTCCGGTCGTCGATGACCTGCGCCCAACCGACTCCGCGGGCATGGGTTGTGCCCAACAGCGAAGGATTGGCAAAGGGGATGAAAATGTTGTCGATGCTCGCGATCGGAAGATCGGAAGCGCCGAGGTCGATAGGTTCGCTCGTGCTCTGCGCAAAGGCGAAACCAAACGCCAGAGACAGGCATAGTAACGTCAATATCGTGGCTTTGTTCATTATGAACCTCCTATGGGTCATAGTGTATTTATCAATCTATAAGGCAATCTTTGTTCCAACTTTGCGTGCTTTGCATATCATATTGATTTTCATGGGCTTGGCGATGGCTTGCAAGAATCCGTTTCTCCGTATTATATCCTTTTGATATGGGAAGTGATATATTGCTTCCACAAAGCTAACACACCACTTTCCGCGCCACGATCAAGATCCCCGTGCCGCTTTTGTTCATTGTCTTCATATCCAGCCGCATCATCAATTCGAAGATGGGATAAAGCAAGATCAGATATGGGATCACTGGCAATAAAAGCAATTTGGAACGCTGCAAAAGCAGTAGCGGGTGTTTGATCATCACACGCCAGGCAAGCGCACCCCAGAATCCATAGCTGTAAAGGCTTTCCACAATCTCAAATCCGGCATCGCGCAGCTTGTCCTCGAGCTTCGCTTTGTTGTATCCGGGGCGGACGTGTTCCTCGGTGAATTTTGCCGCTTCGTCGGTGTCCGAGGGGGTGGAGATGATCAGATGTCCTCCATCTTTCAAAGCCTCATGGAAGTTTTTCAGCACCGCCCGATCATCCTCGATGTGTTCAAGGATGTCGATGGCGAGTGCCATATCATATTTGTTCTTAGGAGTAAAATACTGAAGATCGGCAGGGAAATAGGAGAACCTACCCGGAAACGAAGCCGTTGCGGTAAAAGCAAAATCGCTTAAAAATCCGCATTTGAGATCAGTGGCAAAGACCCTTGCCCGCCGCCAGCGCTTCAACACGAAGTGTGAATACTGGCAAAAGCCCGCTCCGGCATCGTAGAATAAGAATTCCTCGCCGGCAGGAGCGTATTTTTGGATGCCACGTTTCACATATCGCTGACGCAGAAGAATCATGTCCAAAACAGTGTAGAAAACCTTTCTAACAGCGGGAAACAGCCGGATGATTTCCGAGACGCGGTCTTTGATCGGGTCATATTGCATAACTTGTCATACTCCTTTGTCCATCATATCATAACAGACATGCAAAAAAAGTCATTGACGATTTTATGGATATCAGAATTACGTCAATAGAAAATTATTATGATAGAAAAAGATATAAACTCGATCAAGCGTATAAACCTGCATCTGCATACTACTGTGTCGGATGGGAGCTTCAGCCCGGCGGAACTGATCACCCGTTCCAGGCAGATTGGGCTTGACCTGATCTCGATCACGGATCACGATACCGCCGACGCCTATGGCATGCTGCCAGCGGACATCACACCGTTGCGCATCATTCCCGGTATGGAAATCAGTTCCCAACACGAAGGAAACGACGTGCATATCCTCGGTTTGGGCTTTGATCTGCGCAACCAACGCCTCTTCACGATGACTGAGATGTATCTTGCCGGCAGGCGAGACCGCGCGATAAAAATGATTGCCAAACTCAAGCAGCTCGGCATGCATATCACTCTCGAGGACGTGGTCAAAGTAGCGGGAAGTAGAGAACTCATCGTGCGTCCCCACATCGCGCAAATCCTTGTGGCAAAAGGGTATTGCAGCACCAAGAATGAAGCTTTTGACAAGTATATCGGCAATTTCAAACCCGCCTTTGTGCCAAAGCCGGAGCTCAGCGTTCCGGAAGCGCTCAGCATCATCCACGACGCGGGTGGTTTTGGCATTATCGCTCACCCGGGAAAGCTGGTCAAACGTGGCTATCTCGATGAATTTATCGCCATGGGCATCGACGGCCTCGAAGTCTGGCATCCGGATCACTATCAATATGAGATACAAGAGTTTATTGCGATTGCCCAAAAGAATGGGCTCTATATGACGGGAGGCAGCGATTTTCACGGAGTGCAGGATCGACACAATCTCTTTGACGTCATCCCCGCCGAAGAAACAATTCTGCAAAGCGTCCGCAAGCTCTGGAAGGAGTATCTGTGCAGACAGATGTGAATGTGAGATCCGTGCGTGGCCGCTTGCCGGTGCGTTATCGTTTCAACCCCTTCGTGCGTTCCTTTATGATCGCGATCACGCTAACCCTTGCCATCTATTCGGTCTATTTCCTCACCCGCTACGTCAATCAGGACACTCCTTTGATCGCGAAACTGATCCCGATCATGATCCTTTTCGTGGCGCTGAATTCCCTTGTCCGTCATGTGACATCACTCAACAGTCTGATCTTTGCGCCTGAATGCCTGTGGCTGCGATTCATCCTCAAACCATCGATCGCGATCGAATACAAAAACATTGAATCGCTCAAATTGCAAAGAACCCTCATGTATTATTTGTTTCTTACCTATCGGGATTCGAAGGGAAACAAACGCGTCTATAAGACCAGCGCAGGATTCCCCAAAATGTTGGAGATCATGTATAATATCGCTGAGATGTCCCCACAGATTGTTTTGGACGATCATCTCGCCAAAGTGATTGGATATCTCAAAGAAGTCAATCAAACACTGGAGGTTAACGGCAACAATGAACTTTGATTTTGATACTGTAATCGACAGACGCGGCAGTGGGTGTTTCAAATATGACGCACTCAAATCTCTCTACGGAAGGGATGATCTGATCTCGCTTTGGGTGGCGGATATGGATTTCGCTATCGCTCCGCAGATCACTGAAGCGCTGAATAAACGCCTCCAACACGGCGTTTATGGCTACAACTTCCACATGCCCCGCTATTATGAGTCGGTCGTCAACTGGGTGCTAAAAAGATATGCATGGGCTATCCACGAAGAATGGATCGTCAACACCCCCGGCATCGTTCCCGCAATCAATATGGCGGTGCTGAGCCTCACCCACCCCGGAGATCGGGTTCTCATCCAAACCCCCGTCTATCGTCCCTTTTTCAATGCCATCACCGATCATGACCGTTGCCTTCTGACCAACAGTCTGATCAATGTAAACAACCGCTATAGCATCAATTTCGACGATTTTGAAAAGAAGCTGCGCACGGCAAGCCTCTTTATCCTTTGCAGTCCTCACAACCCGGTGGGAAGATTGTGGACGGACGAGGAACTCGGCATCATGGGCGCACTCTGCAAACGCTATAAGGTACCCATCGTCTCAGACGAAATTCACGCCGATCTTGTCTATGATGACGGAATGTTCATCCCCATCGCCTCGCTGGATGATTTCGCTGACAATGTGATCACCTGCATCTCTCCGGCAAAATCATTTAACATCGCGGGTTTGTGCAGTGCCGCTATCATCATCAAAAGCACCCATCTTCGCGCCAAGATATCCGGCTTGAATCAAAAGATGCATCTCTATCTGGGTAATTCCTTCGGCATCGAAGCTGTCACAGCAGCTTATACCGAAGGCGAGGACTGGTTGGAAGCGCTCATGGTCTATCTCGCTGAGAACAAAAATCTGCTTCGGGAATTCCTCTGCAGGGAACTTCCGATGCTCAGCATGGTCGAGCCAGAAAGCACCTATCTGGCGTGGCTCGGTTTTCACGAATTGGGGCTGGACGACAACGCACTTTTTGATTTTTTAACTAATAAAGCAAGAGTCGCGCTCGATCCGGGCAGAAAATTCGGCGTGGACGGATCTCGTTTCAGCCGGCTCAATTTCGCTTGTCCGCGTTCGGTTTTGCAAGAGGGTCTGGACAGGCTTAAATATACCATCGACAAGGAATTATAGATGAAAGACGCGATCATCTCCCTATACAACGAAAAACCAGCTCAATATACATCCGCGCACCGTACCCTCTTTGACGAATTTATCGAAGCGCTGAACACGGGAGCCATCAGGGCTTGCGAACCTTCTGAAAGCGGCTGGCAGGTCAATCAATGGATCAAGATGGGCATCTTGCTCGGTTTCCGCATCGGCGTGCTCTCCGCTCTTCCCTGGAGCACTGAAAAGGTCTTTTTCGACAAAGATACTCTAAGAGAAAAACGCTTTTCGCTCGAAGATCAGATTCGTATCGTTCCCGGCGGAACTTCCGCGCGTAATGGATGCTACATCGCCAAAGGGGTCACGATCATGCCTCCCGCTTTCATAAACCTGGGCGCTTATGTGGATAGCGGCTCGCTGATCGATTCGCATGCTTTGGTGGGCAGTTGTGCCCAGATCGGCAAAAACGTGCATCTCTCCGCGTCAGCGATGATTGGCGGCGTCCTTGAACCAATCGGCTCGCGCCCTGTGATCATCGAGGACGATGTCTTCGTGGGAGGAAACACCGGCATCTATGAAGGCATCATTGTGCAAAAGAAAGCGGTCATTGCATCGGGAACGATCATCACCGCTTCCACTCCGATCTTCGATAGCGTGCATGGCGAATTCCTGCAACGCGATGCGGGGGCTTCATTTACGATCCCCGAGCGCGCCGTCGTCGTTCCCGGCTCACGCTCGATAAAATCTCATCCCGGCTTTCAGGTTTATTGCCCGATCATCGTCAAATACCGCGACAGCAAGACCGACAGCTCTGTGCAACTGGAGCAAGAACTGCGTGCCATTATTGACTGAAGCCCTTCGCCTGCAAGCAGTTGAGCTATCCCTCATCCGACAGGTCATGAATCTTGCCCATCCGGACTCGGTCAATCTCGCCCTGGGTGAATTGGGCTTTGATATGCCCCAATTTCTTCGTGAAAAAGCGATCGAGATCATAACTAGCGCCACTGCCGTCTATACTCCCAACGCGGGATTGCTTGAAACCAGAGAGGCGATCGTTGCCGCGTATTATCCAGCCTCATGTCCGGATAGAATTTGCGTGTGCAACGGCGCCGAGGAAGCGATATTCATCACCCTCTTTTCCATCCTCAATCCTGGTGACCTAGTCGCCATCCCAGATCCCGATTACACAGCGTATCCCGCGATCTGCAAGATGCTTGATGCCAAGGTTGTCCGTCTGCCCTTCGCCAAAGATTTTCATACTATCGATTGGGATGTTTGGGAAAGGACTTTTGAATGTGGCGTCAAAGCGCTTGTTCTGAGTAATCCCTCCAATCCCAGCGGTTTCGCACTCGATCATCATAGCGCGCAAAAACTTGCGGATATCTGTGATCGAAACGGAGTTATCATCATCGTTGATGAAATATACTCAATGCTTTACTTTGATTCTTCTCATGTATCGCTTGATCAATATACATCCAATCTATTTGTTATTAACGGATTATCCAAATCGCACTGTATGAGCGGCTGGCGGCTGGGTTGGGTCAATGCTCCCCCAAGTATGCCGGCTTCATTGATCAAGGCAAAGCAGTATATCTCCACTTGCAGCAATTGGTTGGCACAGAAACTCGCCGTCTTTGCCCTCTCCCCTGAAGGACTTGACTCGGTCAAACCCATCTACGCGCAACTCTTTGAAAATAGACAGCTTGCCATTGATTTACTGAAGAAACGAACCGATGATCCTGCATCCCTCAACATCCCCAGCGCGACACCCTATCTGATGCTGAAACTCAAAGCCGACGATCTTGCGACCGCGGCTTCTCTGGCAAAAAAAGGTGTCCTGACCGCTTGCGGCAGAGCCTTCGGAGATAGTGGTTTAGATTGGCTGAGGATCAATGTCGCCATCGACAAAGCCTTGTTAGACAAAGCGCTGAGGATACTTACCGATGAATTATATCCTCACTAACGCCCGCATCCTGAACCTTGATACCGGACTTTTAACCGAGGCGAATTCCGTCCTCGTGCAGGATGGCGTGATCCAAACTGTCGGAAGTCTTTCCGCTTGCAAGCAAGCCGCGAAAGCGTCATCCGAAACGATAGACCTCAAAGGCAGATTCCTGCTCCCCGCTTTTACCGATACTCACACGCACTTTGTCGAAAATGCCAAACGCAGCGTTCTTATCGATCTCGGTAACTGCATATCCGTCAAGGATATGCTTGATACGCTCATCAAGCATCGGGAGAACCTTTTTGGACAACAATCATGGATTTTGGGCGGCTATTGGGACAAAAACATCATCGACGAACCGGCAATGGTCAACCGGCAACTCCTGGATCGCGTTTTCCCCGATCTTCCGGTAGCTTTGCAGAGCAAGGACTATCACAGTAAGTGGTGCAACAGCAAAGCATTGCAGATCGCTGGTATCGATAGCCACACCATAGATCCCTGCGGCGGAAAGATAGAGCGCGATGCTGTAGGCAAACCCGCCGGCATCCTCTTTGAGACTGCCGCCCAGATGATCGATCCCTTTATCGTCCCTCTTTCCGACAATCTCATCCAACAAGCCATAAAGCACAGCGTGGCAGAGATATACAAACTCGGACTGACATGTTTTCACAGCATGGAAAGCGAGCACAGCATGAATCTTTTGCGCCAGACTCAAGCTGAGGGAACGCTCTTTCGCTGTTGCTGGCATTTCCCTTTAGACGATCTTGATCAGATGATCGAAGCAGGCATCCGCTCCTACACCGGGGACGAATGGATGAAAACCGGAGGAGTGAAAATCTTTGCCGATGGCTCGCTCGGATCTCAAACCGCCGCCATGTTCGATCCATATCCCTCTGATCCGCAAAACTTTGGCATCCTTCGCTACGCGCCGGACGAGCTATTATCCATCGTTTCCAAAGCTGCCGGACACGACATCTCATCCACCATCCATGCCATCGGCGACCGCACGGTCAGGATTGTCATTGACACATTTTTGGAGCTTAAAACCCGTTTCCCCGCTGCCGATCTTTTTCACCGCATAGAACACGTGCAGACGATACAGCCAACTGATCTGAAACTACTTAAAGCGTGTGGCGCATACTGCGCATTACAACCGGTTCACCTTGCCTACGACATCCCCATGATAGAAAAATACTGGCAATCAACCCGGGAAAACCCATATCCTTTCAAGAGTTTCATCGATCTCGGCATCCCTCACGGCTTTGGTTCGGACGCGCCCATCGAAACGATCAATCCCTTCCACGGCATCCACAGCGCACTTTATCGAAAGCACAATCTCGATCCCACCAAGGAAAGTTGGATGCCGCAGCAAAAGGTCTCGCTCATGGATGCCTTAAGAGCTTATACCATTGGAGCAGCCCAAGCATCCCGTTCCGGACACGTTAGAGGATCAATTGAGACAGGAAAATCAGCGGATCTCATCGTCCTCGATGATTGGTCTGATCAGGGTGAGGATTTTTGGCTTCGCTGCCGCTCCCGGCTCACCATGATCAACGGAAACATCGTCTTCCAAGATGTATAACATATTTCAAATAGATAAATTAGATAAGCAACAGGAGTAAATAATGACCAAACTCGGTTTTGACTTCCCCGCAATACCACGTAAAACCTTCCTCTACGACCTTGAGGAAAAATGGTATAATCCAATGATCGCCAAGCATTTGGGTAAAGAGCTGCAAGCCATCAAACGCAGCAATTTCGGCGAGTATAACATGGCGGTGAACTACACGACTTCCGTGTTGGAAGAAGCAGCCGCGATAGAGAAAGTAGCGGTTTATAACATCGACCACATGGCTCAGATCCATTTCAGCGGCAAAGACTGCCCCGCACTTTTGGATCGTGTCCTCGGAGGCTCGATGAGCGAGATGAAGATCGGCTCCTGCAAATACACGCTACTGCTAAACGAAACCGGCGGAGTCCAGGACGACATGATCCTCATGCGCCTCACGGATACCGAATACATCATGGTGATAAATGCCGGACACGATATCACGGACACCATTGAACACGACAGCACAAGCATCGATCTCATCGCCGATCTGGATCGCATTATGATGCTCAAACTCCCTCAGGAAGAGGTTTATGCCCGTGATATTTCGGACACTCTCGTCAAGGTCGATATCCAAGGACCGCTTTCCTTCAAATTGATCAAGCAGATATTTGGCGCGGATGTGCTCAAAAACCGCAACCAGCCGGATAAAAACATGAATTTCTTCAGTTTCAACGAGTTTGCCCGCGAGGGACACAAATATTACATCAGCCGCACCGGCTACACAAATCGCTGGGGCTGGGAACTCTATATCCCCAATGCCTTTGCGGAAGAAGATTTCAAGGCGATCGTCAGTGCTGCCGTCGAACTGGGTGGATTGCTCGTCGGATTGGGCGGAAGAGACGAAAACCGTATCTCCGCAGGCACTTACGGACTTCCACTGATGGGCAGCGAATATGACCCCATTCATAGCCCTGTGAACGCTCCGCTCTTTGATGCAGCCATCGACATGAACAAGGATTTCTTCGTCGGTAAAGCTGCTCTGGAAAAGGAATTGACGCAAAATCCCACCAAACATATAATGATCTTCATTGCCGAAGGCATCGCTTCCAATCGTGGTATCTATCTGAATGACCAACGTATCGGGACGGTCACTTCCAGCATCAATTCACCCAATCTCAGCCATGAAAAGCGCCTCGCTATCGGATCTTCCCGTAAAAACGTCAATGATGAGAACGGCACCGCCGCCATCGGCATCGGCTGGCTCTACAACAGTCCCTTTGAAAAAGACGCGGAAGGGAATGATATCACGGAGTTTGGCGGCTTGCCGACCCGTATTCCGGCTATGTTTTTTCGCGAGGACGCGGAACGCAAACCAAAAGGCTCTCCCCTATTGGGATATCTCACCGCGGAAGGTATTTCCCCTGCAACCGCTCCGAAACCTCTGAAAAACATTGAGAACCTATAGCTTTCGCACCAAATTGGCATCGAACCTTCGCTATAACTCAAAACTCCGCCGCGCACCTCAAGGAGCTATAAAAAGCCAGGTTATGCGGGGCTTGAAGTCCAAGCTGTGCAGTAAGTTCCTGTCGATATATCAGCTTAGGATTGATAATGGAAACGGTTGATTAGTATCGCAACAATAACTTAGCTGTGCAGTTTACGTGAGAAGAAGACCTGCTGGCGGGCACGATCTCATTGATTGTACCTGTTTCGTGTGGACTGGCAGTTTGTATCAAATGATTTTTCATAAGACTGAGCATAATTCATTGTGGACATTGAACCGAGCTCTTACTGTAGCGTAAAATATAGCAGCCCGATAATCCCTCTGACCACGCTAATTCCTGACACCAGGGCAAAGAACCAGTTGATATCGGGGAAAATGAAGTAAATTATGCCAGCCAGAACTCCGGCGCTGATACTTTCGTAGCTGTTAACTTTATGAGCTATTGAGAGTTCCCGTTCGTCTGTTTCATGTTTGTACAAAACTACAATCATACCTATGGCAAAAGGGATGAACCCGATCAACAGACCCCAAATACCTATTTTCAGACACGCAAAATAGGTCAAAATACCAGTTATCAACTGACTGGCAAACAACAGGTGATAGTTTCCTTTGACTGTCATTGTTTCTCCTCAAAATAAAAGATTTCTTCCACAGTGGTTTCAAAAAAAGATGCCAATTTCATGGCGCTTACTACCGATGGGACAAATACTCCCTTCTCAACGGAATTGATGGTCTGGCGGCTGAGACCGACTGCCAGAGCCAGTTCAGCCTGCGTGATGTCCCGCTTTGCACGCCAGACTTTCAAGTAATTTTTCAGTACCATTGTACCTCCCGAGACCCATATCGCTCACACTTGATAATTTGTCAAGTTTAATTTACATTATGACGCCTGCACTATACTTTCCGGCTGGTTTGTCCCTTAGTCTTCCTCCTTAGCATTACGGAGTCAATACGGACTTAGTCCGTAATGAGTCCGTATTGATTCCGTAATGCTAAGGGGGAAGAAACGGATTTTTTAGGTGCAAGAAATGGATTTTTTGTGCTCGCCGTGGGACAAATTATATGGTTTTCACTTTGATGAGACATATTAGCATAATGACAGTCGCCTCGACTGTCCTCGCTGTTCATCACTCAAGATAGTGATATTACGATAATGACTTATCTATGTGGAAACTAAATTACAGATTTGTGGATGGGTTACGAAATGGGTGGATGTGACAGGTTCCTCGCGACTGTCGCCGACGGGGACGTCGGCGTTCCATGATGAGGCGTTCCATGATGCGTAGTATGAGGTTATGCACATATCAATGTGGAAATTGTATTAGAACAAAAACACGGCACCGCCATAAAGACCGTGCCGTGTCGTATGAAACGGGTTTTGTTCTTTATCCCCTATTCAGCCGTGTCGGCGGTGATTTTATAGAAAAATCTGTTTGAACCGCCAATTCCGGTATCAGTATAGGTTAAAAGACTTGTGGTGGCGTAGGGCAGACCCCAATCTTCCGCATAAGGATCTGCGCTGCGAAAGATGTGATAACTTTGAGCATTGGTGACAGCGTTCCAGGTAAGGACAATATTGCCGTTCTGAAACGAGATTTGGACATTTTGCGGAGTGCCGACTGTTCCCAAAGCCGTCATGTAGGTAATCTGCTCGCCATAAGTAGTGCCGGCGGCGTTGGTGGCATAAGCACGGACAAAATAGGTGGTGTTTGACTGGAGTCCGGTAATGTCATCCGAAAACTCCCCCAGGGGTGTAATGTTTGATGTGTGCGCATCGAATATATCGGGGGTTGGATTTGTATCCCAGCAAACGCCACAGGCAGTAATGCTACTCCATCCGTCTGAGAGGATATTTCCTCCGGCGACAGCGGAATTATGGGTTATGTCGGTAATAGCGGAAGTGCTTACCGTGGGAGTGGTAATTCCGATGCCATAGACCATCATCTGTTGATTTTGGGCACCCGCACTGCTGAAGGTTACATAGTTGGATAGGTTTCCTCCCCGGTTTGGGGCAAACCGGATGAGAATGGAGGTTTCGGACACATTGCCGTTATCGGAAATGAGAATTATGATCTGTGAGAAGTTTCTGGATCCGAGCCGGTTGCCCAACGTTAGTTCAAAACCGTTTGGAGCTGAGATCAACAAAGAATCCACAAGACCGGATGCAGAGACCTCGAAGCTTGCGGTTCCTGATACCGAACCGATGAGCACTTCACCAAAGCCGGGCAGCATGATATCCGAGACGGAGATGACCACCTCGGATAGAGTTCTGAAACTTTCGTCGGTTCCGTAGCTGGTGCCGGCAATATTGGTGGCAAAGGAGCGGGCATAGTAATTTGTGTTGGGTAAAAGGTCCGTCATTTCTGCCACGAATTCACCGTATTCTCCCAAGGGTTGATTTTGATGGGCGTTGGCTTGTGTCGGGTTGGGAGAGGTACTCCAACAGATCCCACAGGCTGAAATGGGTCACTGTCCGTCGTCTGAGACGAGCCCTGCCATCATCGCAGAGCTCTGGGTTATAGCAAAGGGAATTCCATTGACCACAAGCGGGGTTGCGACACCTGTTCCCGTGGAATTGATAAAGTAATAAGCTTCTGCCGTACCAGGGGTGTGAATCTGGATGAGGTCAGACCACACTCCAGATATAGTTGGAAACAAACGAACATAGACAGTCGTTTCGGGCAAGGTTTCGTCAACCGGATCCAGATACAGCTCATAATTGTTCCTGTCTCCCACTCGGTTGGGACTGAGGGATAACGAAAAACCGTCAAAAGGTGACAGAATAATCAAGACCGGTTCAAACAGATTGATCCCTGAAATTGTGAATGAAGCGGGTTCCGAATAACTCTCCACGGGAACATAGCCCAAATCAAGAGTATTGGTGCTGATCGTCAGTTGCGGAGAGAGAGTGGTGAACACCTGCTCGTTTCCGTAAGCAAAGCCCGCAGAGTTGATGGCATAAGCCCGCACATAGTATTGCACCGGAGCTGCAAGCCCCGTTATCGTATAGGTAAAGCTGCCGGTTGTGCCGGGCACTGCTGCATGATTGTCTTCCATAGTCGGATTAGGATTATAGCTCCAACACAAGCCCCGCTGTGTGATCGTCAAGCCTCCTGCTGAGATGACATTGCCTCCGCAGGTAGCTGACCCGGCTTTGATAATGGCAGCCGGCGCAGTAGTGATTTGCGGTATGCTGACACCGTTGCCATGGACAGGCAGCTGAATATCTGCCTGAGCATTGGAACTGATAACGATGTTTCCGTCGTAGGATTGAACTGCGGTAGGTGCGAAGGTAACCAGGAAATTGCCAAATCCCATCGCACCGATATGGTAGGATAGGGTGTTTCGCTCCTCATCTGATCGTTCATCAATCGGGGCAGGTTGGTCATTTCGGATGGGATCATAAGTCCTGACGACCGAATACCCTGCCGGGGTGGTGATCGTTCCGTTGACACCAATGCTGCCTGTGCCGGCGAGAGTAAAATGCAAAGTGGAATTAGTGTCGGTAATGACATTGCCATAGTTGAGACTGCTGGTTTGCAGTTGGATGCTCGGTAAACCGACAATCACTTCCACGGGGATCATTCTATGCCAGTTCACCATATCATTGGAATAGATATTGATCTGGGCATTGTGCATCCCTTGAGCGAGGGTGGCGGAATTTGCCTTTATATTAAGCTGATGGGGAGGGTCATTTTGGGGCAGTAACCCCATGACCGAAAGGGTGTCGTTCACAGTTAGCCAGCCGGTGGGTGGTGGAACTGTGGCAACTTTTAAATCGTCGAGATAGATGTCGTTGCCATAAGCACTGATCCCAAGTAAACCAATCCGGAGATCGTTGGCTTGATGGTAGCTCGCCAGACTGATAGTATGCCGTTCCCATCCGGTATTGCCATTATAGCGGGATACGGGAGTACTGAGATTTTGCCAGCCTCCTCCACTTTGGGAGACCTGCACCTGAATTCTGTCATCTCTATTACTGTAGCCGAACTTGAGCATTTTTTACGCTAACATGTTGATATATATTGCCAAGCCATTTTTTTAGGCACTAATCTCTACACTTTTACTTTGCTTATGATTTGGTTTTTTGAGACCTTGACTTTGAGGATTGAGAATAGCTTTTTAGCCTCATCTTCAGGTTGACCGGTTTGCCTGATATGTGTTCTGTAACCTTCCGGATCGGTGTACATAATGGTGGCTCTCATGTGAGTGCTAAGAGTTTGTTTGAGGCTCGTCCAACTCATATGGATATCCTGATCGGCCAGCTTCCTGATGACGCTCTTCAGGATGGAGTAGGCAAGTACAGAATAGAATAGATGAGCCTCTACTCGTGTGTCGTTTTGATGATGTATTGGACTGGTACCTAAATCTGTGTTCATGCATCTGAAGGCTGCTTCCACTTCATTCAGTTTCATATAGAAGCCCCAGATTTCCTCTGAACTGAGCCCAATACTATTGGTTTCTATGACATAGCAACCCGGAAACTCGGCCTTTGCAGACTTCCGGTTCAGATCAAGCAGATCTATTCGCTTGATCCGTTGATCATTGTCATCATCACGATGCAAACAAAAATCATATCTACTTGCTATAGAGCCATATCTTTCTTTCAAGCGGCCGAATCTGATCAGTATCTTCTTTGCATCAAGTAGATATCCGCTTTTGTTTATGCTTATCAGATGCTCTGCCTCTTCCAGGAACTTACGCTCACGCAGACTGACCATACCGCGTTCTTTCAGTGCTTTAGCTTCACTGTAAACCAAAATCCGGGTCAGGTCGTTCTCGCTTGCCTTTTTCAGGTATAGCTTGCCATTCTGTCTGTCGCGACTCTCGACAAAGCCTTCCATGCTCATGAACTCCTCCCGAAAGTCGTTTACCGCGTTACGGCGCTCAATAACAAAGTACGTATAGCCTTGTTCTTTGAGCCAGGCAATGTTGTCTTTGGTGGCAATCCCTCTGTCCATGACCACCATAGGCTGGGCAAGGCGATCAATCAAATCTTCCTGATTATTGCGGACTTCATCCATTACTTCCTGTAGAGTCTTGGGTTCGGATTGATTACCG
>JAUYAR010000024.1 GCA_030693415.1 Candidatus Cloacimonadaceae bacterium
GGCAGACAAAATCTACTCCCTGCTGAACGTCAAAGTCTTCAAAAATCAAATCATCTCTAAACACAGAGTTTAGTGCCTAACTGAAAAATGACTGTCATATATACCAATAACTTAGTCCCTAAAATGCGAAACTTGGGTTAATAATGACTACATCTTTGAAGTGAGGTACGGAGGCAAAACGGCCAACGCCTTACAAAGAGGTCTTTGGACTCATACAGTAAAAGCAAAGAATTACTTTACAAGTGTAACAAGTGGCTGGATCGATTATTCACACAACTTGATGTTGGTAAAATTGTTTTCCCATGCCTTACTTTCAACAATCCATGGACATGAAGAAGCACTTAAACCCCTAATAAATGACATAAAGCAGCAGTTACGTGAAACCAAGCACTAAAATAGCAGAAGAAACCTACTATCAGGCGTTAATTACTGATGATTACGTATATGATATTCCTTTTACTGAAAGCATAAAGTACATTGGTTCAAAATTAAACCTAATCCCCCAAATTTATAATATTGTGTATCCTTTAAAGCCCATGGTTATTTTTGATGGCTTTTCCGGTTCTACACGAGTTTCGCAGGCGTTTGCACGTTTGGGATATAAAGTAATTTCCAATGATGTTGCAACCTGGTCTAAAATTTTGGCCAAATGCTATTTAAAAGCTGAAGAAACCCATAGCTACTACAATGAAATTCTGAGGGAGTTAAACTCCCTTGAGAGTAAAAAAGGGTGGTTTTCAGAACATTATGGTGGTTACGACAATGATGGTTCGGCAATTCATGCTGATGGATTGAAGAAACCATTCCAGATGCATAACACTATGAAGTTGGATGCTATAAGGGAAAGAATTGATGCTTTGAAACTATCTGAAGTGGATAAGGCAGTCGCTATAACCAGTTTGTTGTTGGCTCTTGATTCCGTTGATAGCACAGTGGGGCATTTCTCTTCATATTTATCAAGGTGGTCAGCCAGATCTTACAATGCACTGACGCTTAAGGTGCCTGCTTTGATACGTTCGGGCATATCTCATGATATCTACCAGCAGGATGTATTCTCAGTTATTCCTTCAGTTAATTGCGATTTAGCATACTTTGATCCTCCCTATGGATCTAACAACGAAAAAATGCCACCCTCGAGAGTTAGGTATTCTGCTTATTACCACTTATGGACGACAGTGTGCAATAATGACCAACCAGATATATTCGGGAAAGCAATGCGCAGGAAGGATTCTTCTGATACTGTTAATCCTTCGCTCTTTGAAGAATTTCGCAAGGATACAGCAGGTGTGTATATAGCTGTTAACGCAATAGAGAAATTAACACAGCGAACTCGAGCTCATTATATCCTTTTGTCCTACAGTTCTGGAGGTAGAGCCACTTTCGAAGCTTTACATGAAGTCATAAGCAGAAATGGTAAATTGATTCGGGTAGAGAGTATCAATTACAAAAAGACTGTAATGGCTAATATGACATGGACAAACGACTGGGTTGAACAAGATACCAGTGATCATCATGAGTATCTTTTTTTAATCGAAAAATAACCAGCACCATGCGCTCTTCCATAGTGCAAATACAAGTAAACAATTACCTGATGCTAATCCTCCCTAATTAAGCCATTTACCACTCTCTCTCCATATTTCAATAACGGGGGATGTGATACATTCAAGAAAATCGTTGACAAAGCATAGGAACAAAATTTACATGCTCTGAAGAGTTTAAATTCCATCCTGATCAAGGGAGATGAGAAGATGATAGAAGAAAAACCGAGCAGCAGTGGCATTTTTTGTGGTCTGAGCGAAACTGAAGTGAATAACTTTGCCAAGGATCTGAAGCGGATCTGGTATCTGAAAGGCGATCCCATCATCATGGAAAACACCGAAGGCAACAACTTTTATTATATATGTCGTGGCAAGGTGGAGATCAACAAGGGATTGGACAACGCGGAGACTCCATTTGCGCAGCTTTCAGTGCTGTACCCGGGAGATTTTTTTGGCGAGATGAGTATCATCAACGATGAGCCGCGTTCCGCCACCGCGATTGCGCTTGAAGACGTGGAACTGCTTGAGATTCCGAGAGATATATTTGTAAATATCTCGTTTACGCATCCAATCGTGATGTTCAATCTGATCCGAACGATCTCCTGTCGCTTGCGCGATACCAACGACAAATTTGTGGAATTGATGAATCAGATGATCAGTAAAAACCGTCTGATGGCGATCGGCATGGCGGCGAGCAAGATCATTCACGATATCAAGACTCCGCTTACCGTGACTGTTTTGACCGCGCAACTGATCGAAAGCATGTATCCCGAGAGCAAGGAGTTTACGGATAGCATCATCAAACAATCCAAAATGGTGGATCAGATGGTGCGCGAGATTCTCGATTTTGCCAAAGGAACCGAGACCCCGCCGTTGGTGCAGAAAGTGGATATGGACATGTATTTCAAGGAATTGAAGGAAACTTACGGCACTTCGTTGAAGGGACGTCAGATCGATTTTATCATCGAAAACAAGGTGAAGGAGTTGGTGCATTTTGATGAAGGCAAGATCCGCCGCGTGATTCTTAATCTGCTGAAAAACAGCTCCGAGGCGCTCACCGAGACCGGAGAGATCAAGATCATCGCCAGCTTGTCCTCAAACTGGCTGCAGATCAGCCTGATCGACAACGGACCGGGAATCCCTGAGCCGATTCAAGCCGACCTTTTCAAGCCTTTTATCACTCTCGGCAAAAGCCACGGCACGGGTCTGGGATTGGCGATCTGCAAAAAACTCGTGCAGGAGCATCGGGGACGCCTGGAATATATCCCGGTGCAGCCTCACGGATCGCGTTTTGATATCCGCATCCCGCAGAATGTGAAATAAATGCTTGTCAAAATATGGGCTTTGAATTCTTTGGCACAATCTAATGAATTTTATGGACGGTGAATCATGTCAAGAATATGCGATATCTGTGGAAAAGGACCCCAGGTCGGCAATCATCGCAGCCATGCGATGAACGCGACCAAGCGTCGTTTCTACCCGAACCTTCATCAGATTCGCGCCTTCATCGGTAGCGAAATCAAGAAGGTAAAAATATGCAGCTCCTGCCTCAAGGCAAATAAGGTGCGCAAAGCGGTCGATCTCTAAAGATTGATCGGCTGCCACCGCATAGCTAAAATGCTATATGAAAAACGGATAAAGTCAGCTTTGTCAGATGAAATCGGGAATAGAGTGTTTCGACACGATTCCCGATTTTGCTATGTTACCCAAATAGCTAATAACCAGATTAACACCATATATTACAGGGGGTTATCGTGCAGATAGAAGAAATACACCGCCGCGTGCTGGATAGCTCGGCAGTGCTGGATGAAGTCAGATTTGAGATCGGCAAAGTGATCGTTGGTCAGGAAGCCATCATTCGCAGGCTTTTGATCGGAATCCTCTCGGGAGGGCACGTCCTCATCGAAGGCGTCCCCGGGCTTGCCAAAACCTTGATCATCAGCACTTTGGCAAAGGTCTTCGATGCCAGTTTCCACCGCATTCAATTCACGCCGGATCTCTTGCCGGCAGATATCACCGGCACGCTGATCTACAATCAGAAAAGCGGGGAATTCAGCCCCAAGCGTGGTCCGGTTTTTGCCAATTTTGTTCTCGCAGATGAGATCAACCGTGCGCCTTCGAAAGTGCAATCCGCGCTGTTGGAGGCGATGCAGGAACATCAGGTCACGATCGGCGACACCACTTATCCGCTGCCGGAACCATTCTTTGTGATGGCGACCCAGAATCCGATCGAACAGGAAGGCACCTATCCCTTGCCGGAAGCGCAGATCGACCGCTTTTTGCTCAAGCTCAAGATCAAATATCCCAGCTTTGACGAAGAACGCATGATCCTCGACCGCATGGTCTCGGATGAAGATATTCCGGTGCGCCGCGTTCTGCGCAAAGAAGCCCTCAGTCAGATGCGGGACGTGATCAAAGACATCTTTATGGAAGACAAACTCAAGGACTATATCCTGCATTTGATTCAGGCGACCCGGCACCCGGAAAGATATCCGCGCATCTCTGCGATGAATGGATTGATCCAATATGGCGCCTCGCCGCGCGCCACCATCTATATGGCTCGCGCTGCCAAAGCACACGCCTATCTGGAACACCGCGGCTATGTGTTGCCGGACGATATCAAAGCCATCGGCAGAGACGTCCTGCGCCATCGCATCATCCTTTCCTATGAAGCCGAAGCGGAACAGGTCAATACCGAAGACATCATCAACCGGATATTCGACGAAATAGAAGTCCCATAAGAAACCGATGCTTACGCAGACTCCTGCCGATATCATCAAACGCATTCGCAAGATCGAGATTCGCACCAAAAACATTGTACGCGAGATTTTCCGCGGAGAATATCATTCCAGTTTCAAGGGACAGGGACTGGAATTTGCCGAAGTGCGAGAATATCAGGCGGGAGATAATTACCGGGATATAGACTGGAACGTTTCCGCCCGGCTGGGCTTGCCTTATATCAAGAAATATCAGGAAACGCGCGAACTCAATATCGTCTTTGTGGTGGATGTTTCCGCTTCGCAGGATTTTGGCACGCGGGTGATGCTCAAAAAAGAACGGCTGGCGGAGATCGTGGCGGTGCTTTCCTTTTCAGCGCTATCAAATGACGATAAAGTGGGTTTGATCATGTATTCCTCCGAGCCGGAGAAATATCTGCCGCCACGCAAAGGACGCAACAAAGCTCTCGAGATCCTGCGGGACATCCTCTATCTGGAGCCAAAGCATCTGCGCACCTCGCTGGCAGGAGCTTTTGACTATGCCAGCCGCATCCTGAAAAAGCGCTCCGTGGTCTTTATCCTTTCGGACTTTTTGGATGAAAACTATGAGAAACAGCTCAGGTTGCTGGCTCAAAAGCACGACGTCATCGCTTTGCAGGTGCTGGATGATGCCGAGATCGAGCTTCCGGACGCCGGAGTGCTCAATCTCACCGATCCCGAAAGCGGCTTTGATCTCTATATCAATACCTCTCTGCCTTCGCTGCGCAAGAGCTATGCCGCTCAGGTGAAACTGCGGCAGGAAAAGCTGGCAGCCACTCTCAAACAGATGAAGATCGACCACCTTTTGATCCGCAACACGGATTCCTATGTGGACGCGCTGCGGGATTTCTTTGAAAAGCGCAAACGCCAGATCCGGGGGCGCAGATGAAACGGCGCTATGTGTTTGTGCTGATGCTGCTTGCGTGCGGGCTGGCTTTCGCTGCGCTCACGCAGAGCCTGGAAAACGCGGATGAACTCAGCGTGGGGGATCGTTTCTTCTTCAATGTCCGGGCGGATTTTGCCATCAACCGGGTGATCGTTCCGGACACCTTGACCAATTTTGCCGTGATTGCCAATGAACGGATCACACAGAACGCTCCCCAACCCTGGATCAAGCTCACCATCGTTCCTTTGCTGCCCGGCTGGCACAGCTTTCCATCGTTGCAGGTCGAGCCGGTGCGTCCGGATGGAAACAAGTATTATACCGATCGTTTCCGGGTGAATATCATCCCTGTTCGTGCCGAAGGCGACACACTATTGGTGGATATCAAACCGCCGGAAAGATATCCCTGGCAGCTTCCCGTATGGGTCTATGGACTCTTGCTGCTGGCGGCTCTGCTCATCGCTTTCTGCATCCTGATGCTCAGCCTCAAAAAAGCCGCAACTCAAGAGAAACCGCAGGCTCCTGCCAAAGCCGAGGCACCCAAAGCAAAGGATCCGGATTGGAAGATGGCGCTGGCCAGCCTGGAGGATCTGCTCAAAGCGGGATTGATCGAATCCAACGAATACGCAAGGCATCACTATTATCTGAGCCTCATCCTGCGCGCTTTTCTGGAAAATAGATATCACATCCCCGCTCTGGAAATGACCACCACGGAGATTCGCGGGCTTTTGCATCGTTACCGATTGCCGGTGGAAGCTGAAATGATGGGCTGGCTGCGCTATTGCGATCAGGTCAAATTTGCCAGATACATCCCTTCCCCGGAGGAAACCGGCTCCGCGCATGAATGGCTGCGGGCATATCTGACCGGCTTTGAGATCATTGACTCGCTGGAACGAAACAAAGGAGGCGGCGGTGCTGCGTCTGGCTGAGCCCTTCTGGCTGCTGGCTTTGCTGCTCGTGCCTTTGCAGCTCTGGCTCCAGCTCGTCTGGCAGGACAGGAAAAAGCCCCGGCTGCCATTTTCCAGGCTTGCCATCCTGGCAAGTATCTCCGGAAGCTCGGATCGCTGGCGCTATTTTTATCCGGCGCTACGCAGCCTCATCCTGGTGTGTCTGATCCTGGCTTTGGCACAACCACGCTGGGGCAGAGGCGTGCGTGATATGCAACAAAAGGGAGTGGACATCGTGCTGGCGATCGACATCAGCGGATCGATGCTGGCGGCGGATTTTGCACCCAATAACCGGCTCGGCGCTGCCAAAGCTGTGGCGATAAACTTTGTCAAAAACCGTCCCAACGACAGGTTCGGACTGGTCGCTTTCTCCGAATACGCGCTCACCCAGAGTCCGCTCACTTTCGATCAAAACGCGATGCTCAGCCAGCTGCAAAGCTTGCGGGTAAACGAAACCGCCTCCGCCACTGCGATCGGCATGGGGCTTGCCAAAGCGGTTTCACGCCTCAAAGATAGCAGCGCCAAGAGCAAGATCATCATCCTGATCACAGATGGCGTCAGCAACACCGGCGAGATCGATCCCATCAGTGCCGCCGGGATGGCAAAGAGCTATGGCATCCGCGTCTATCCGATCGGTGTCGGCAGCACCGGTTATGTGGATTTTCCTTTCACCGATCCGCTGTTTGGCACCCGCTATCAGAAGCTCCTGATCGAGCTGGATATGCAGACTCTGGATCGCATCGCCGCCATCACAGGCACCTCGCAAGCCTCGCTGGCAACGGATACCGCCCAGCTGCAAAACGTCATGGATCAGATCGACCGCCTCGAAAAGACGCAGTTCAATCTCCAGATCAGGTATATCTGGGACGAACGCTTCATGTTCTTTCTCTGGCTCGCCTTCGCGCTCCTGCTTTTTGAGATATTGATGAAACTCTATATCCAGCCTGTGCTGCCGGAGTGACGCCATGAATCTCTATAACCTGCACTATCTTTTTCTCCTGATCCTGCTGATCCCGCTGCTGCTCATGCTCTTTCAGCGCGCGCGGCGAAACTTGAAACGCTTTGCCAGATACGCGGACGAGCAGTTTCACGCTCATTATCTGGGCGCTGTATCTCCATTTTATGCCACGCTCAAAAGCGTGTTGATGATCCTGGCGCTGGCAGCTGTCATCCTGGCATTGGTGCGTCCGCAGTGGGATTATGAAAGCCGGGAACTGCAATCACAGGGCTTGGACATCATCATCTGCCTGGATATATCCAAGAGCATGGACGCCGCGGATTTGTTGCCATCGCGTCTGCAACGTGCCAAATTGCAGATCCAGAGCTTCATCGATCGCTTGAGTGGAGACCGGTTGGGCATCGTTGCTTTTGCCGGAGTCCCTACTTTGGAATGTCCGCTCACGGATGATTATGAAAGCGTGAAGATGGTGCTGCGCAGCCTGGAAACATCCTCCGCGGTGAAGCTGGGCACAGATATCGGCGCCGCTCTGGAAATGGCGGAAAGAGCTTTTGACGCTTCCGGCGGCAGCAATGTGCTCATCCTGATCTCGGACGGAGAGGATCTGGAACGCAGAGCGATCCAGTCTGCCGCGAGGCTTGGCTCAGCCGGCATCAATATCTATACCATGGGCGTAGGTTCCGAAGGTGGTGCACGCGTCTATGATCCTGTCACCGGCGAGGAAGCCATCTCCACTCCTGATCTTCAGACCCTGCAACTGATCGCGGAAAAAGGCGGAGGCAAGTTCTTTGCCGTGACGCCTTCGCAAAACGAGATCGACCTGCTCCTGGAAAGCATCTATACCCTCGAAAAAGGCAATATACGGGGCAGCCGTTTCAACACGCTCAAAGAGCAATTTCACCTGTTTGCCTCCTTCGCGTTGTTGCTTTTGATGATCGAAAGCCTGATCCTGCCCCTCAAACGCAAAAGGAAAAGCCCATGACGATGAAGACGCGCCAGACCCTCAAGACGGCTCTCATCGTCCTGTTGGCGCTGATCCTGCTTTTCTTTGCCTTTGAACTGCTCTGGCGCAGGGATCCGATCCGGCAGAGCTTTGCCGAGCTTTTTTGGAAAAGGGGAAACCTGGATCTCGCTCAAAGGATCTGGCAAAGCGGCATCGATCCCCATGATGGCGATCCCATCCCAGAAAGCGGCATGGGCAAGACACACTATCGTGCGGGAGATCACAGCGAAGCGGAACGCTATTATGACCAGGCGCTCAAGGAAAAACCAGACCAGGCGGGCATCCTCTATGACCTCGGCAACGCCAATTATCGCAACGAAAAGCTGGATAAGGCCCTCTACCATTACAAATCCGCCATGCTGATCGATCCGAATGATCAGGATGCCAAATCAAACTATGAGCTGGTGCTCATGCGCCAGGGTTATAAGCCTCCCAAAGAAGAGCAGGAGCCGGAACCGGAGCAAAAGCACGAACAACAGGAATATGAAAACATCCTCAACGCGCTGGATCAAAAGGAATCCTATGACCGGCAAAGAGAACGCCCGCAGGATCCTTCCGGAGGACAAAGATGGTGGTGAGCGCGCGCCGGATCTGTCTCTGCCTCATCGCTTTACTGAGCATGTCATGGAGCTTTGCCCATGCTCAGGAGACCAGGGTGATGGCTTCGGTCAACAAATACACCATCCAGCAAAGCGAACCGCTGCAATATACCCTCAAGATCATCAGTTCGGAGCGGATCAACGTCTCCGAACCACAGGCACCGGTGGTGGAGGGTCTGCGCTTTCAAAACATGGTGAGCAGCTCATCCTCATCCACCTCTATCGTCAATTTTAAGGCTCGCACAGAGTATTCCCGCAGCTATACCTATATCTATTATCCGAGGCGCACAGGCAAGATGACGATCCCGGGCGTTTCGCTCAAGATTGGTGCTACCAGCTATGCCACCCAGGCGATCAATATCGAGGTGGTGGAGGATAGAATCGCGCCGGCACAGCCAGCTCCGCCACGCAGCGCTTTTGATCCTTTTGGTATGTTTGGCGAGGAAGATGAGTATCGCCGTGATGGCAAGACGCTGTTGCTTTGTCTGCCGGAATCACAGGATGTCTTTCGCGGAGAACCTGCGATCGTGTCCTACTATCTTTATACCAATCAAAACGTTCGCTCTTTCAATCTGGAAAGCGAGCGGGATTTTGACGGCTATGGCAAGGCACCCTTTGAACAGCCGACCGTGCTGAATTATGAGGACGTCCAGTATCAGGGCGAACGCTTCAAACGCGCTCTGCTCAAACGCATAGCACTATTCCCACAGCGCAGCGGACAGCTTCGCGCGCCTCAGATGTCCGGCACCATGCGGCTTTATGATTTTGGCTATTCCAGCCGTAGTATCCAATCCACCATCGCCACTATCAATGTCAAGAATCCGCCTGTCGGAGCGCCATCCACATATACCGGAGCGATCGGATCCTTTCAGGTCAGCGAGAGCTATTCCACCGGCGAGATCAATCTGGGCGACGCTATCACCTACACTTTGCAGATCCGTGGCAGGGGTAACTATAACCAATTCACCGCGCCGGCCTATCCCAAAAACAAATCCTATCAAGTCTCATCACCTCAGGCGCAGGACAAGCTCAAGGCGGGAATCGATGGCAGCAGAACGATCCAATATACCATCATCATGCAGGAAACGGGGGAGATCACGTTGCCGGGCATTGATTTTAGCTGGCTGGATGCCGAAAGCGGAAGCTATCAGAGTTTCAGATCCTCACCACGCACGGTGAAAGTGAAGCCATCCAATGTGCTTTCCTATTTCTCGGACTTTTTGGCATCAGATAAAAAGCTGCAAATGAATCCACTTATCGAGCTGGAATCCTATCCTTCCCACCGGGTGTTCTTTTCCTCGATCTGGTATTGGGCGATCGTGGCCTTGATCCTTGTTTCGCTGCTGGTTTCCGCGCTTATCGCCTATGAAAGAAACCTGCATCTGCTGAATCCCGAGCGCTTTAAAGAAAAAAGCTCCGCCCGGATCCTGAGCCGTTATCTGCATGAATCAAGCGCTGCGGCACAAAGTGGATCGGTCGAATTTTATCCTTTGGCGGAAACGGGCTTGCTGCGCTATCTGGCTCAGAAATATAGGATTTCCACAGGGCTTACCACTGCCGAATTGGTGGAAGAGCTGGCCAGCACGGACTTGCCGGGAGATCTGCTTGCCGAATTGACCGCTTTTCTGGATACCTGCCACGAGGCGAGATTCATGCCCGGCGGAGCACGCAAGGAAGCCATCGCGACCGATCTGGCCAGGCTGCATAGCCTGATCACCAAACTGGGCAAACTCCGCAAGGGGAAGAAATGAAACACCTGTTGGCGCTCGTCCTGATCCTGCTATTCGGCGCTTTGCTGTTGGCGGAAAACACGATCAGCAGTTCGATCCCGGATAGCGATGAGAGCGGCGGACATCAAAAGACCTTGGAACTGCTCCTGCAAAATGCGGACAGTGGCAGCGTCAATGCCGATCTGTATTACAACATCGGGGTCTGCTATTATCAGCTTGGCAATGCCGGCAAATCCGCGCTTTATTATCTGCGCGCCTTGAATCTGGATTCCTCGCATCGCATGGCGAGGGAGAATCTGGAGTATCTGCAAAACCTGCATGGCGATGAGCATCGAGCTCCGCAGCGGCTCTTTTTGATCATGATCTCGGAGCGGATCTACAACTGGATGTCATTGAACCGTCTGGCTTTGCTCTGCCTGCTCTTTTTGCTGCTCAGCGCGGCGTGTCTGCACTGGCTGATGCATTATCCTCACGACAAGGAAAAAGGCTTGCCCATCCTGCTGCTTTTGATCTCTGTGCTGCTGCTGATCCTGTTAATCGTCCTCAGCATCTATAAACACCGGCGCGTGACAAACAACCCCATGGCGGTGATCATGAGCCCTTCCGCGCAAGGCTATTCCACTCCCGGCGAGGAAAAAGCACCGCTGTTTTCCCTGCGGGAAGGCTTCATCCTGCATGTGGCCAGAAGCGAAAAAGGTTACAGCCTGGTGCATCTTCCCGATGGACTCAGCGGCTGGGTGCATAACAGCGATCTTGAAAGAGTGTTGCCGCTCAAGTGAGCCCCAAAGGGCTTTCTGAAGGCTCTCCCATTCATCACATCCGCCCGCTTCGAGCCATCATCGAGCCATAAAGCCATAAATGGCTTCATCGCCGCTATTGCCTGCTGTCATGATTGGCCCGATCTTTGAGGGAGATACCTCAAATAGCTGGTGCCAAGCAGAGAGAATGGAATAGATTGTAATAGAAAGACATCAAAACCCCCAAAAAGAAAACGGATATATAGAAGGTAACACTATGAATCACATCATGTTGATCATCGCGATCATGACTCTGAGCCTGATGCCGCTCATGGCAAAGCCCGCGCCGGTGACCACGGTCAAAAGCGTGGATATGAACCGCTATCTGGGGCTCTGGTATCAGTTTGCCTATTTCCCCAATGGCTTTCAGCCCAAGGATTGCGGGCTCACCACCGCACACTATTCAATGGGTAAAAAGAACAAGATCGTGGTGCTGAACACTTGCTATGCCGATGCTGAAGGCAAGACCATCAAAAGGAAAGCCACCGGAAAAGCCTACGCTGTGGATGCCAGCAATTCCAAGCTCAAGGTCAGCTTTTTCTGGCCCTTCAAAGGAGATTACTGGATCGTGATGCTGGATGAAGCGGGCTACCAATACGCCGTGGTGAGCGATCCCGGCCGCAAATATCTGTGGATCCTGACCCGCCAACGCAATCTGGACAAAGCCACCTATCAAAAGATCGAGAGCTTTCTGCGAACAGGTGGATGGGACTTGAACAAATTGGAGATGACCGGCAAGCTGATCTGAACAAAGATTTTGGAGCGGGCGTTTTTTGTTGACACGATTCCGATGCTGAATTGACGTGTCTGAAAGTGCAGAATATTCGGCATAGGAAGAGCTTATATGCGTAAAAAATGGAAAATACTCATTGGCGCGGCGGTCGTGATCATCTTGATCGGCACCCTGGGAAGGAAGTGCGTAAAGGTGGGATCTACGATTCCCGCCGGGAGCGAAGAGTCCCAAACCCACACTGTGGCGCGCGGTCAGATCCTTTCCCAGATCGAGATCACCGGCGAGGTGCAACCTCAGACCCTTGTTTCCATCAAGAGCAAGGTTTCCGGCAAGATCGTCAAGTTTTATCTTTTTCAGAAGCAAGGGTGGCTTATCGAGACTGTTCAAAAACCATCACCATTCTACGCTGCTTTACCAGAGCACTTGGAGAATAAGTGGTCTAAGTGCTTCCATTTTACATTTTCTTGACAGATTTGGGAGATGTTCAGATTGGCAATCAGCGATTGCTCATGCATG
>JAUYAR010000025.1 GCA_030693415.1 Candidatus Cloacimonadaceae bacterium
CATGCATGAGCAATCGCTGATTGCCAATCTGAACATCTCCCAAATCTGTCAAGAAAATGTAAAATGGAAGCACTTAGACCACTTATTCTCCAAGTGCTCTGGTAAAGCAGCGTAGAATGGTGATGGTTTTTGAACAGTCTCAAGGGATCGAGACCAGATCAAACCAAAAAAGTATTTGACAAAAATAGGCGTTTCAAATTGAGTGGCTTTCATTAACCAAAAGCGGAATTAACGCACAGCACAAGTCCCAAAGATTGCAGGGACTTATAGTTCTTTAGGAGGAACGATGTTATCCTTTAAACGGGATACTCGTGATGAGTATCACGCGGGCAGAGCGCACTCGCTTTGCCGCACTAATTCAAGACAATTTATGCAGAATCAGAACCTGCTGATGCGGGTGAGCTCGGTTTTCACGAGTTTCATCCCGGTAGGGGTTTTCTGCCAAAAAATTGGAGGTACCAGTGAGTAAACTCGAAAATCGCATTCGGATCAAGTTGAAAGCATACGATCACCGCCTGTTGGATCAATCTGTGGCAGAGATAGTGAAAAGCACTCGCAACACTGGAGCCAAGGTCATCGGACCTATTCCACTACCAACAGACCGGACAGTATATACGATCCTGCGTTCACCCCATGCGGACAAGAAATCGCAAGACCAGTTTCAAATGCTGGTTCATAAGAGATTGGTCGATATCGTGAATCCCACCCAGCAGACCACTAACGCGCTCAAAAAGCTGAGCCTGCCTGCCGGAGTTCACGTGGAGATCAAGGCAAACTCAAGGAGCTGAGCATGTTGGGACTAATAGGAAAGAAAATTGGCATGACGCAGATCTTTGACGCCAACGGCAAAGTGATGCCGGTCACGGTGCTCAAAGCCGGTCCTTGCCGGGTGATCTGCAAACGCAACGAAACAGAACACGGATACGACGCCTTGCAGCTTGGTTATGAAGAGCTTGCAGAAAAGCGCGTGAGCCGTCCTCTGCTCGGACACTTCAAGAAAAACGGCAGCCCCACCTATCGCTATATCCGCGAGTTCCGTCCTTCCTTCGGACAGGAAACAGGGGATTACAACGTGGGCGACGAACTGAAAGCCGACCTATTTAAGGAATCTGAAACCGTCACCGTCACCTCAAAATCCAAGGGACGCGGTTTCACCGGCGTGATGAAACGCCACGGATTCAAAGGCTTCCAAGCTTCGCACGGCGTGCATGAATCCTTCCGCGGCGGCGGTTCGATCGGTCAATGCGCCCAGCCTTCCCGCGTATTCAAAAACACCAAGATGGCAGGACAGCATGGCAATGCCCGCGTGAGTGTGCGTCATCTCAGCGTCGTCAAAGTTGACGTCGAAAATGGTCTGATCATGGTCAAAGGCGCAGTCCCCGGGCACCGCAATTCATTGATCCTGATCCAGAAAGAACAGTAGGGGGGAGATAATCAAATGGTAAAAGCAATAAAATTCAATTCCCTCGGCGACCAAGTGGGCGAGGTCGAATTGCCGTCAAGCGTCTTTGATGTGGACGTCAATTCTCCCAAGATCCTGCTGCACGAAGTCGTGACGATGTACCTTGGCAACCAACGCCAGGGCACCGTTCAAAAGAAAAGCCGCAGCATGACAGCGGGCAGCACCCGCAAGCTGTTCAAACAAAAAGGCACCGGCAACGCCCGTGTGGGCTCGCGCCGTTCACCGATCCGCGTACACGGTGGCAAAGCCTTCGCGATCCTGCCCAAGAATTGGTATAAAAATATTCCGCGCACCAAGAAACGGCAAGCGCTCAGAGTCGCTCTTACGGATCGTGCCCGCGAAGGACGCATCTTCATCGTCGAAGGTCTCCTTTATGCTCAACCGAGCACCAAGCTGGCAAAAGACCTATTGGGCAAGATCATTGCCGAAAAAGGACGCAAACTCGTGGTCACGGACGGACATCACATCCCCACGGTGAAATCCTTCACCAACCTTCCGGATGTGATGACGGACAGAGCGGACAGCTTGCACGCTTATGAGATTCTCAAGAGCAGCTATATCGTCATGACCCAGGAAGCCCTGAATAAAGTGGAGGAGGTATTTGGCTCATGATACATCCGCGCAATATTGTAATCGCTCCGATCATCACGGAAAAAAGCAGCATGCAGATGCAGGACAATAACACCTACACTTTCAAGGTGAGCATCAATGCTAATAAGATAGAAATCAAGAACGCCATCGAACGCATCTTCGCGGTCAAAGTTCTTGCCGTAAACACCATCCGCATGCTTGGCAAGCCAAAACGTCTCGGACGTTATAGCGGCAAGCGACCGGATTGGAAAAAAGCGATCGTAACCCTTCGCCAAGGCGATAAGATCGCTGCTTTTGAAGTCTAAGAGGTGACATAATGGGAATTAAGAAATATAAACCGATCACCCCGACACTTCGTTATCGCACCGGATATACCTTTGATGAGATCACGACCGACACACCGGAAAAGTCGCTGCTCAAGCCATTGCACAAAACCGGCGGCCGCAACAACCAAGGCAGGATCACCTGTCGTCATCGCGGCGGCGGTCATCGTCGTCATTATCGCATCATCGATTTCAAGCGCGATAAAACCGGTATCCCTGCCAAAGTGGCTACCATAGAATATGATCCGAATCGTACAGCCCGGATCGCACTCCTCCATTACGTTGATGGAGAGAAACGTTATATCATCGCTCCTGACGGTCTTGCCGTCGGTGACAAAGTGATGTCTGGACCCGATGCCGAAATCGCGGTCGGAAACGCCCTTCCCCTGGAAAGAATCCCGCTGGGCTCGACCGTTCACAATATCGAGCTGAAAAAGGGACGCGGCGGGCAGATCGCACGCAGCGCCGGAACCTATGGACAGGTAGTCGCCAAAGATGGGGACTATGTCCATATCAAAATGCCTTCCAACGACGTGCATTTGGTGCGTAAGGAATGCCTGGCGACCATGGGACAAGTGAGCAACCCCGATCACAATCTGATCCAGATCGGCAAAGCCGGACGCAAACGCTGGATGGGTATCCGTCCCACCGTTCGCGGTGTGGCGATGAACCCCGTTGACCACCCTATGGGCGGCGGCGAAGGCAAATCCTCCGGTGGCGGACATCCAGTCTCACCTTGGGGCAAACCCGCCAAAGGCGGAAAAACCCGTAAAACCCGTAAGTATTCCGATAAATATATCGTGAAAGCAGTCAAAAAGAGATAATGGGAGGAAATTATGGCACGCTCAATTAAAAAAGGTCCTTTCGTTGATGATCACCTCCAGAAAAAAGTGGAAGTACTGAATACCGACAGCAAAAAAAACGTGATCAAAACCTGGTCGCGCCGCTCGGTGATTATACCCTCTTTTATCGGACATACCTTTTCAGTGCACAACGGGCACAAATTTGTGCCGGTGTATGTGACCGAAAACATGGTGGGACACAAGCTTGGCGAATTCAGCCCGACTCGTACCTACCGCGGTCACAAAGACAGAAAGAAAAAGGGTAAATAGGGGGAGATGAAATAATGGAAGCAACCGCTAAACTTCGTTTTGCCCGTGGTTCGGCTCGCAAGGCACGTCTGGTATTGGATATGATCCGCTACAAGCGCGTCAGCGAAGCCCAGAAGATACTTCAGTTTTCACGCAGAAGATCCGCTGTGTTGATACATAAGTTATTGGCATCGGCAATCGCCAACGCTCAGGTGAAGGAGCCCAAGGTCGATCTGAACCAGGTCTTCGTCACCAAAGCCGTCGCCGACGTCGGTCCCCAAATGAAACGTTATATGCCGCGAGCTCAGGGTAGAGCCTTTATGATTCGTCGTCCGACCTGTCATATCGCCCTGGAAATCCAGACACTGGAATAGGAGGAAAACCTTGGGACAAAAAATACACCCCATCCTGTATCGTATCGGTGTGAATAAAGACACCGAATCCATCTGGTTTGCGCAAGGAAACTCTTATGTGGAATTTCTCCAGGAAGATATCAAGGTCAGAAGCTATATCCACAAACGTCTTGCGGACAAGATGGTTTCAAAGGTCAAGATTTCCCGTAAAACCAGCTCGATCACCATCGATATCCACACTGCCCGCCCCGGTCTCGTGATCGGCAAAAAGGGCGAGGACATCGACCGTCTGCGCAATGAGCTGAATGTTCTCATAAATAAGAACCGCCTGGTGCCGATCACCGTCTCGATCAATATCGAGCAGATCGACAAACTGTGGCTGGACGCCCGCCTTGTTGGTCATGAGATCTCCCGTCAATTGGAAGAGCGCGTATCTTTTCGCCGTGCCATGAAAATGGCAATGCGCAACGTGCTCAAGGACGGAGCCTTTGGCGTGAAAGTTCAGGTTTCGGGTCGTCTCGGCGGCGCTGAAATTGCCAGAACCGAACGCTATAAGCAAGGCAGAACCCCGCTTCATACCCTGAGAGCCGATATCGACTATGCCATCGTGGAAGCAAATACCACCTACGGCGTCATCGGCATCAAGGTATGGATCTACAAAGGCGATATCTTAGGTTGAGGAGAGACAGATGTTAGCACCAAAAAAAGTAAGACATCGGAAGATGATGAAAGGCAGACGTTGCGGTCTGGCATGGACCGGCAGCAACATCGATTTCGGGGATTATGGTTTGATCGCGCTTGAAGCAGCGTTCATATCCAGCCGCCAGATCGAAGCTGCCCGTATCGCCATCACCCGTCACATGAAACGCTTGGGAAAAGTGTGGATTCGGATATTCCCGGATAAGCCGATCACCAGTAAACCGGCAGAAACGCGCATGGGTAAAGGCAAAGGCGCCCCTGAATATTGGGTTGCCGTGGTTCGTCCCGGACGCGTCCTTTTTGAATTGGAAGGCGTGGACGTCAAGATCGCCAAGGAAGCTATGCGCCTTGCATCGCACAAACTGCCAATCAGGACACGCCTCATCGCCCGTGAAGGAGTAGAACTATGAAGACCGAAGAAATGCGCGAATTGCATTTGGAAGAGCTGAACTCCAAGCTCGAAGAACTGAGAATCGAACTCTTTAACCTGCGGTTTCAGAAAGCCAGAAACCTATTGGACAGACCCGACCGGATCCGCATCGTGAGAAGAGAGATTGCCAGGATAAACACCATCGTCAACGAACAAGAAAAAGGCAGGAGGTGAACGTGGCTCTGTCTCAAAAAATGATCAAACAGGGTGTAGTTGTTTCCGACAAGAGCGATAAAACCATCGTTGTCAGAGTGCAACGACAATATATACATCCTTTGTATAAGAAGACCGTGCGCCGCCACAAAAAGTTTATGGCGCATGATGAGAATAACGAAGCCCATGAAGGCGATACTGTCCAGATCATGGAATATCGCCCAATGAGCGCCCGTAAACGCTGGATTTTGCACAAGATCGTGCAAAGAACCAAGTAAAGGGGAGTTTTGGAATGATTCAAGCTCAAACCGTATTGAATATCGCCGACAACTCCGGTGCCAAGAAAGCCATGTGTATCAAGGTCTTGGGCGGCACCAGACGCAAATACGCCTCCATCGGAGACGTAATCGTTGTCGCGATCAAATCCGCCACTCCGGGCGGTAAAGTCAAAAAAGGCACCGTCGAACGCGCGGTTATCGTGCGCACCGCCAAAGAAGTGCGCAGAGCGGACGGATCATATATCCGTTTTGCCGATAACGCCGCCGTCATCATCGACGAGAAGCACGAACCCAAAGGCACCCGTATATTCGGTCCCGTGGCACGCGAACTGCGCGAAGCGCACTATATGAAGATCGTGTCCCTGGCTCCGGAAGTGCTTTAGGGGAGGAATGATGTCAACTAAAATGAACCTTAAAAAAGGCGACTATGTGATAGTGATCAGCGGAGATGACAAAGGCAGAAAAGGCCGCGTCCTCAAATCTTTTCCCAAGACGGGACGCGTCATCGTGGAAAAAGTCAATCTGATCAAAAAACATGCCAAACCCTCCCAACGCAACCCTCAGGGCGGCATCATCACCAAGGAAGCTCCGATTCAGTCATCGAACGTAATGCTCTTTAACGAGAAACTGAATGCCGTGTCCAAACCTGTCGTCAAATTGCGCGATGGTATCCGCGTCCGCGTGTGCAAAAAATCTGGCGACGAGCTGTAAAGGAGCAAAAGCATGAACCGTTTGAAAGAACATTATAGCACCCAGGTAGTCCCGGCTTTGAACAAACGCTTTGGCTACAAAAACGCGCATCAGGTTCCCCGTCTGGATAAGATCGTGGTGAGCATGGGCGTGGGCAGCGCCACTCAAAACAAAGCCATCCTGGACAACGCAGTCAAGGATATGGAACAGATCACCGGCAGAAAAGTCATCATCACCCGCGCCCGCAAATCGATCTCAAACTTCAAGCTCCGTCAGGGCATGCCCATCGGATGCAAGGTCACCTTGCGAGCCGAAGTGATGTATGAATTCTATGACCGTTTGGTCTCCGTAGTCATACCGCGTATCAGAGACTTCCGCGGCATTCCGGCGGATTCGTTTGACGGAAGGGGAAATTTCTCCTTCGGTCTGAAAGAACAGACCGTCTTTCCGGAAATCGAATACGACAAGATCGATGCCATCCGCGGACTTAATATTACGATCGTAACCACGGCTAAAACCGACGAGGAAAGCCGTGAACTTCTCAGAGAACTTGGTATGCCATTCCAACGCAATCAATAAGGAGATTACCTTGGCAAAGAAATCATTGATAATCAAACAGCAAAGAACTCCCAAGTTCAAAGTCAGAAAATACAACCGCTGCCTACTTTGCGGACGCCCCCGCGCATTCATGCGCGATTTCGGCATGTGCCGTCTGTGCTTCCGCAAATATGCTTCCCAGGGACATATCCCGGGAATCACCAGGTCAAGCTGGTAAAAACTGGAGGAATAAATGAGCGTTAGTGATCCGATAGCTGATGCATTGACCAAAATCCGTAATGCATATCGTGCCGGACATACGCAAGTGATTGTAAATCACAACCGGCTCGTCGAATCGGTCGTGAAGTTACTCGCTGCCGAGAACTTTGTCAACAGCGTCCAGGTCCTGGATAAGGACCCGGAACAGAAGATTAATTATAAACGTATTTTGGTGATTCTGCGCTATACCAACGCCGGTGCCCCGGTGATGTTAGGTCTGGTGAGAATCTCCAAACCCGGAAGACGTGTCTATGTCAAAGCCGACAACATACCAAGCGTGTATAACAATACCGGCTGCGCCATCATTTCCACCAGTGATGGTGTGATGGTGGATCGCGATGCCAGGATCAAGCGCGTCGGCGGCGAATTCGTCTGCAAGGTTTGGTAGGAGGTTTGAAGTGTCACGCATAGGAAAAGCCCCCATCAAACTTAATTCCGATACCGAGGTGCAGATCGTTGATTCTCTTGTGAGTGTCACTGGCAACCTGGGCAAACTGAGCTACCGGCTGATGCCGGGGATCAGCGTCAACATCGAAGACAACGTTATGAACGTACTTCGCAGTGACGATAGCAAATCCCAGAGAGCTCTGCATGGACTCACCCGCGCACTATTGCAAAATATGGTGACCGGAGTCAACGAAGGCTACCTGAAAACCCTTATTATCATCGGAACCGGATATTCCTCCGAGGTCATCGGACCCTGGCTGAAATTGTCCTTGGGATACTCGCACGACATCGTGCTGCAGATTCCCGAGGGATTGAAAGTGGAAGCCCAAGCCGTACCCCGCGCCAAGGGAACCAGAAGCGATCTGCAGAGCATTATCCGCATCAAGGGGATAGACAAGCAGGTCGTGGGTCAATTCGCCTCTGAAGTGCGCGCTTGCCGCCCACCTGAAAACTACAAGGGCAAAGGCGTCCGCTATCAGGACGAACACGTCACCATCAAAGCCGGAAAAGCCGGGTCGAAGTAAACGAGGTGCCACTAAATGATAAAACCTAGTAATATTACCAAAACCGCCCTTCGCCAACGCCGCAGAGCCGCGATCCGCAAGCGCTTGAGCGGCACCGCCCAGCGCCCCAGACTGGCTGTTTTCCGCAGCTTGAAGCATATTTATGCCCAGATCATCGACGACGCCAAGGGTCTCACTCTCGTCTCGATGTCCAGCAAAGCCAAGGATTTCGATGCCGACAAAGGCACGAAGAGAACCGAATTGAGTTTTGTGGTCGGTGTCAAATTGGGTGAAAAAGCCCTCGCCGCCGGCATCACCAAGGTCGCCTTTGACCGTGCCGGATACAAGTATCACGGCAGAGTCAAAGCTCTGGCTGATGGTGCCCGCAAAGCCGGTTTGGAATTCTAAAAGGAGGATCGCTTGAATTACGAACGTAGTAGCCATACAGAAGATGATAAATTGATCGAAAAGATCATTGAGACCAAGCGTGTTTCGAAAGTCGTCAAGGGCGGCAGAAACTTCAGTTTCAGCGCCATCGTCGTCGTGGGAGACCGCGCCGGCAATATCGGAGTCGGCAATGGCAAGGCAAATGAAATCGTCGATGCCATTCGCAAAGCCAAGGAAAAAGCCGCCAAATCGATGTTTCGCGTTCCCATGGTCAAAGGCACGATCCCACATGAGATCGTTTCCCGCTATGGAGCCAGCCGCGTGATGATGAAACCTGCTTCGGCAGGTACCGGAGTCATTGCCGGTGGAACAGCCCGCGCCATCTTTGAAGCTGCCGGAATCCAGAATATTCTCTGCAAATCCCTCGGCTCAAACACCCCCTGCAACGTGGTCAAAGCCACGATCGCCGGGTTGAAATCCATGCGCACTCTGAACGACATTGCCCGCCTTCGCAACAAATCCATCGCCGAAATCACCGGACAGGAGGAGAAATGAAGCTCAAAGTCACGCTAATAAAAAGCACGATAAACCGAAAGGAAGACCATAAACGGGTTGTCAAGTCCCTCGGTCTGGGACATCTCGGCAAATGCCGAATTCATGACGATAATCCTTGCATTCGCGGTATGATCAACAAAGTTGCCTTCATGCTCAAAGTAGAAGAAGTGCAAGGAGAATAGGAATGTTGACCTTAAGTAATCTGGGCAAACCAGCCGGAAGAAAAAATAAAAAACGCCTTGGCAAGGGTCAGGGAAGCGGTCACGGTCATCAAGCCGGACGCGGACACAAGGGTAAGAAAGCCCGATCCGGTGGAAAGGTTCCATCTTGGTTCGAAGGCGGTCAGATGCCCATGCAGCGTCGCTTGCCGAAACGCGGCTTCAAGAATATCTTTCGCGTCAGCTACCGCGTGCTCAATCTCTCCCGTTTGATCGGCATCGAAGAGACCGATTATGATATCGCCAAACTCGAATTGATGGGTTTGATCCCGAGCAAGGGACAAAAATCAAAGTCTCCCGTCAAAGTCCTTGCCTCCACCTTGGAAGAGTTCACTCTGGCTGTAAACGTGAAGGCAAACGCTTTCTCCAAGCGTGCCAAAGAGATCATCGAAGCCAACGGTGGCAAGGCGGAGGTGGTGTAATTTGTTTAAGACTATCGTAAACATGTTCCGGATTCCGGACTTGAAGAAGAAGATATTATTTACCGCACTGTTTCTGGTGCTATACCGCATGGGTAGTTTCGTGCCGATTCCCGGCGTGGACGCCACCCAGCTCAAAGCTTTCTTCGAAGGCGCCAAAGAAGGCGGAAACACCCTCTTTGGTTTATTGGATCTGTTTGTGGGCGGAAACTTTGAGCGTGCCTCAGTCTTTGCACTGGGAATCATGCCCTATATCACCGCCTCGATCGTTATCCAACTCCTCGGAAGCATCATTCCCTATTTTGAGAAACTGCGCAAAGAAGGCGCGGACGGTCAGAAAAAGATGAATCAGATCACCCGCTATGCCACAGTCGGCTTGGCGGCGTTCAATTCGGTCACCATCACCATCTGGCTTGCCAGCCTGCCCGGCGGAGTCATTCCGCTTCCGGGATTGCTATTTCAGTTCACCGGAATCGTGACCCTCATCACCGGCACCATGATAGTTATGTGGTTGGGTGAGCAGATCACCGAACACGGAATCGGAAACGGAATCTCACTGATCATCTTTGCCGGTATCATTGCCCGCTACCCTGAAGGCTTCATCCGCATGTTCAGATTGATGCAATCAAACCTGAATTATGTGTGGATATCCTTGCTTGCCCTCGCAGTGATGGTTGCCGTCACCGCAGCGGTGATCTATGTGACCGAAGCCGTGCGCAAGATCCCCGTCCAGTATGCCAAACGCATCGTCGGACGCCGGGTCTATGGCGGTCAGAGCACATATATTCCGCTAAGGGTAAACACCGCGGGTGTGATTCCCATCATCTTTGCCCAATCCGTATTGATGTTTCCCGCCACGATCGCCGCAATGATCGGTGGAACTGCCAGCGCAGGTTTCTGGGTTACTCTGCAGGATTGGCTGCGCCCCGGTGCCGCGCTCTACACGGTGCTCTATGTCAGCATGATCATCTTCTTTGCCTATTTCTATACCGCGATAGTGCTCAACCCCACTGAAATGGCTGAAAACATGGTCAAATACGGCGGACACATTCCCGGTAAAAAGCCCGGAAGAAAGACCGCTGAATATATCAGCACGGTGCTCACCCGCATCACTCTCCCCGGAGCGGTTTTCTTCGCTTTCGTGGCATTGATCCCGGAAATCATGAGCACCTATTTCAAGCTGCCATTCTATTTTGGCGGAACCGGTCTCATCATCGTCGTCGGCGTCGCGCTGGACACTCTGCAGCAGATCGAATCCCATCTCGTGATGCGTCACTATGACGGTTTCATGAAGAAGGGAAAACTCCGCGGACGCACCAGTTAGTATGATCTTTATCAAATCAGCTTCCGAGATCAATATGATGCGCAGCAGCAGCCAGATAGTGGCAGAGCTGCTGGAAGCGCTTGCCGGGATGATCAAGCCGGGGGTGGACACCCTTGAGCTGGATACTTTTGCCGAGGACTTCATCCTTTCCAGGGGGGCGAAGCCTTCCTTCAAGGGATATACCGTTCCTGGGCTGAAGCCATATCCCGCGGCGATCTGTGCCTCGGTCAATTCCGGCATTGTGCATGGATTGCCCTCGGCAAAGGTCATACTCAAGGAAGGTGATATTATCGGGATTGACGTTGGTGTGAACAAAAACGGTTTTCATGGAGATGCTGCCAGAACCTATGCGGTGGGGGAAATCTCCGAATCCGCAAGGAACCTGATGCAGATCACCCATGAATGCCTGATACGCGGAATCGCGGCAGCCAAACCGGGAAACCGGGTTGGGGATATTTCCCATGCCATCGAATCCCACGTCCAAGCCAACGGCTACTTTGTGGCGGACAACCTCACCGGTCATGGTATCGGCAGGACTCTCCACGAAGAGCCTCAGATCCCAAATTATGGCAAGCCAAGCCGCGGTCCTCGTCTTTCCGCGGGTATGACTCTTGCGATCGAACCGATGGTCAATATCGGAACTAACCGGGTCAAAGAGATCGGCTGGGAATACTTTACCGAGGACGACAGCCTGTCCGCGCATTTTGAGCACACGATCCTGGTTACAGATCATGAACCCGAAATTCTCAGCCTCGCAGGAGGACGCAACCTATGAGCAAATCCGGCGTCATTGAAGTGGAAGGAATCGTCACCGAAGCTCTTCCAAACACTACTTTTCGCGTGCAACTGGAAAACGGCCATGAAATATTGGCGCACAGTTCCGGCAAAATGCGCATGAACTATATACGTATTCTCCCCGGAGACAAGGTCAAGGTGGAGCTTTCTCCTTATGACCTTTCCCGCGGACGTATCACATATCGCTATAAATAAACATTGCATGAAGATAATGGACTTTAGTGCAAGGAGACCAAAATGAAAGTCAGATCATCTGTCAAAGTAGTCTGCAAAGACTGCCGCATTATCAAGCGCTACGGCGTGATTCGCGTTATCTGCAGCTCGAACCCTAAACATAAACAGAGACAGGGATAAGGAGGACGAACTTGGCACACATTGCAGGTATTGAAATTCCCAAAACCAAACGTCTGTTTATCGGTCTTACCTACATCTACGGCATCGGTCCAACGATCGCCAAAGATCTCTGCCGCAAAGCGGAAATCGACGAGATGAAAAAGGTGTCCGATCTCACAGTCGAAGAAGAAAAAGCCCTTCGCGATATCATCCAGAATGATTACATCGTCGAAGGCGCGCTCAGAACCCAGATCGCTATGAACATCAAACGTTTGATGGAAATCGGCAGCTATCGCGGCATGCGCCACAAACGCGGCTTGCCCGTTCGCGGCCAAAGAACTCACACCAATGCCAGAACCCGCAAGGGACCTCGCGCCGGTGCGATTAAGAAGAAGAAATAGGAGCAAGGAAATGGCAAAGAAAACCAGAGTAAAGAAAAAGCGCGTGCGTCTCGCATTCGACGAAGGCTTGGTCTTCGTGCATTCCAGCTTCAATAACACGATCATCACGCTGACTGACCGCGCCGGAAACGTCCTCGCTTGGTCAAGCGGCGGAAAGATCGGTTACAAGGGCTCCCGCAAGAGCACTCCCTTCGCCGCTCAGATGGCTGCTGCCGAAGTGGCAAAGATCGGGCAGGAAATGGGTATCAACCGCGTCGGGGTGATCGTCAAAGGCCCCGGCGGTGGCAGAGAATCCTCCATACGCGCCATCAATGCCGCGGGCATCAAAGTTACCATGATCAAGGACGAAACCCCGATTCCTCACAACGGCTGCCGTCCGCCCAAAACCAGAAGGATATAAGGGAGCAGATAATGGCAAGATATACAGGACCCAAAGCCAAGCTTTGCCGCAAGTTCGGAGAAAACATCTTCGGCACGGCAAAATATGATAAAATACTGGGAAAGAGAAAGTTCCCCGCAGGACAGCATGGCAAAAACATGCGCCGCAAACTGAGCGACTATGGCATCCATCTCAGAGAAAAACAGAAACTGAGAAACACCTATTGCCTGCTCGAAAAGCAGTTTAAAAATTACTTTGTCAAAGCTGCCAAATTGCCCGGCGTCACCGGTGACATCCTGCTGCAAATGCTGGAAAGGCGCATGGACAACGTCGTCTATCGTCTCGGCTTTGCAGTCACCCGCATGCAATCCCGCCAGTTTGTGACCCATGGTCATTTTCTGGTCAACGGCAAAAAGGTGGACATCCCTTCCCAATTGCTAAAAGCAGGCGATGTCATCGAAGTTCGTCCCAAAAGCAGAACCATGAAAATGCTCGTCGATGCTGTGGAAAGAACCGAGATCAGCTCCCCTTACGCATGGCTTTCCGTCGATAAGGAAAACCTGCGCGGGCAGTTTGTTTCGATCCCTGCAGCCTCCGAAATTCCCAATACCGTGGACCTTCGTCTTATCGTTGAGTTCTACTCCAAATAATGCTTAAACAAGCGAGGAGTCATTATGTTGTACCTTGAACCCTTACAGATGCCGGAACTTGTCGATCACGACAAGGATAGCTACACGCGCAATTACGGCAGATTTGAAATAGGTCCGCTGGAGCCCGGATTTGGAACCACGCTCGGTAATACCCTGCGCAGGGTTCTATTATCCTCAATTCAAGGGGCTGCCGTTCGCTTCGTTCGCATCGAAGGCTTGCATCACGAGTTCTCCCCCATCATGGGCACAAATTCGGATTATATCGATCTGATCCTGCGCCTCAAACAACTGGTGATCTATTCCAACTCCGTTGAGGAAGTCACCGTTATTCTCGAGCACCACGGCAAGGGAATCCTCACTGCCTCATTGATCCAGGAAAACGCCAATATCAAGATCATCAACAAGGATCTCTATCTCCTGGAAGTGACCGAGGACGTCGATCTCAAGATCGAACTCATCATCGGCATCGGTCGCGGCTATTTTTCCGCCGACCGTCAGAATCCCGAAGGCAAAGCAATCGGTTTCATTCCCATCGATTCCGTCTATTCTCCCATCCTCAAGGTCAATTTCAGCGTCACTCACCAGCGCGTCAAAGAACGCATGAATTACGACAAACTGATCCTGGATATCTATTCCAACGGCGCTGTCGAACCAAAGATCGCACTCTTTCTGGCTGCCAAAATCCTCAGGGATATGGCTGCCAAGATGTGTCTCTTTGAAACCGAGCCGGAATATATCCGCGATGTGGAACTCGATCCTTACCTTGAAGAGAAGGAACGCATCCTCAATATGAGCGTCAAGGAGATCGAACTCACCGTTCGCGCTGCCAATTGCCTCACCAGCGCCAAGATCGATACCATCGGCGAACTTGTCTCAAAATCCGAACCAGAAATGCTGAAATTCCGCAATTTCGGCAAGAAATCCCTCGAAGAAATCGTCCAGAAATTAAAAAAATACGATCTGGAACTGGGTATGGACGTGGAATCCATCTATACGAAAATACGCGAAGCGAGGAGCAGAGGGGTCAGACCTCAAGTCGTCACCTCCGCGGAAACCGCTGAAACAAAAGAAGATAAACCCGCCACCGTTCCCCCCAGAAAACCAGTCCCATCAGCAAAAAAGAAGGTGAAACATGCGACACAGAGTTGAAGGTAGAAAATTCGGCCGCGAAATGGATGCCAGAAGACTGATGATCAGAAACCTGGTCAAATCCATGGTCGAACATGGACAGATTACCACCACTCTTGCCAAAGCAAAGGAACTCAGAAGCCACGTCGAACGCGTCATCACCTATGGCAAAGCCAATAGCGTGCACGCGCGCCGCCTTGCCTACAGCGTTCTTGGCGATAGATCCCTGGTCAAAAAACTGTTTGATGAGATCGCTCCGGCGTTTGAAGGCCGCAATGGCGGCTATACCCGCGTCCTTAAAGCAGGATTCCGCAAAGGCGATTCCGCCCCCATGGCGGTCATCCAGTTTGTGGAACAATCCACCATCAAACCCAAGAAAGACACGATCAAAGCAAAAGACCTGAATAAATAAGCATAGGCAAGCTGAAGATATCATAGAGCGGATGCACATCGCGTCCGCTCTTATCTTATTGTGGTTAAATGCGTTGCCTTACTCTCAATACGCTCCGCTGTTTCCACATTGGTATGTCCTAATTGTAATTGCTCACGCCTCGGGTGCGGGACGCAAAAACTTATCAAATAGAATTATCGCCTCCAGCCAATCGTATCCAATTAATCGCTTCCGTAAATCGCTTCCGCAGCATCCACATGCTGCGCTACACTGCTCTCCCACTTGGCTGCGTTAATCAAGCGTTAATCAAGCGTTAATCAAGTGTTAGTTTTATTACGCTTGATTAACGCTTGATTAAGGCTTGATTAACGCCTTGGAAAGAGGAAGGAATAACAAGAGACTGCGGGACAAGAGGATGAGAGATGAGTAGTTGCGTCAATGCAAGCGGGAGATTGCAGTTTCGATGAAAAGCTCAATAAAAAGGTTGCGCCAGACGCGGATGTATTATACAAGATTTATATTGACATGCCATAAATACTGATTATATTGTCTCATATCTAAACTTAGAAGGAGTGAGAAATGGGACGACCTAAGCAGAGCTTGGATTCATGCACATTGGAAGCCATTGAGCAATCAATATCAGCTTTACACAATGGAGCTGTGGTCAGGAAACTAACGATATTATCGAGCTATGCCTGGCTCACGACCGAGGAGATATCTAGGGCACATCGAATTAACCCCCGTACTCTTTTCCGTTGGATAAAGCAGTTCAAGGAGCACGGAATTGAGGGTTTAGTTGACAACCCTAAAGGTCATAAACCTGCAATCTTGACTGATGAGATGAAAAGCCAAATAGTACAGTGGATTACCACCCAAAAAGACAATGACGGCAATACCGTTTTTTGGACGCTCGACAAACTTAGGGGAGAGTTAGAAAGGGTATATGGCGTGAAGATCAGCAAACCTGCCCTGTCTGTGAATCTATCAAACATGAAGCTCCGATACAAGCGACCCCGCCCAACCCATATCAAGGCAGACAAGGAAAAGCAAGCAGAGTATAAAAAAAAACTCTAAGTTACTTGAAGGTAAAAACTGAAAGCAATCCCGCTCTAAGGGTATTCTTCTTTGACGAAGCTCGTTTCGGCCTCCAAACAAGCTTGGCCAGAATCTGGGCGTTGTCAGGAAAACCCCTTCAGATAAAAGTCAAACAAGCCTACCAGAATTTCTACATTTATGGCGCTGTAGAACCAAAGACCGGTGAGAATTTCTCACTCTTTCTGCCCTGGGTCAACACTGAAATGATGAATCTGTATCTGGAACAAATGAGTCATGCGTTTACAAACGAAGAGATCGTCATTATCATGGACCAAGCAGGATGGCATAAATCAAAAGATCTCGTTGTGCCTGACAATATCGAAATCATCTACCTACCTCCATACTCACCTGAGCTAAATCCGATTGAAAGATTGTGGAAGTACATGAAAACACACTTTATTCATAATCGTGTCTTCGATTCACTCAAGCAAATGATGGCACACATGGTA
>JAUYAR010000026.1 GCA_030693415.1 Candidatus Cloacimonadaceae bacterium
CATGCATGAGCAATCGCTGATTGCCAACTTAAACATCTCCCAAATCTGTCAAGAAAATGTGAATTGGAAGCACTTAGACCACTTATTCTCCAAGTGCTCTGGTAAAGCAGCGTAGAATGGTGATGGTTTTTGAACAGTCTCTACGAATCATCTGATCATCTTGCACTATTTTTATGTTGACGTGGTTTTTCATCGGATTGGGATTAGCTATTATCTTATTCACCGATGGGGTTTGTACTTCATCCTCCACAGGCACCTGCCCATTAGGTAGTAGCTTGATAATAACTTGCTGCCCAGAGTTACCCCATGCCCAATATACACAGCCCTGTGAATCAAGACCAAGCAATGCTGTTGACGGAGAACCGAATCCATCCCCAATATAGGGACATAAATTCTCTCCTTGATGATACCATGTCCAGGTTAACTCGCCGGAGAAAGAGAGATTGACTAATGCGCCATTGAAAGCGTACCCACAGATATAAATGCCATTTTGATACGTAAACATTGACGAAACATTTTCGAGAACGTTATTGTCAATATCGAATAAGAAAATCAATTCAGAGCCTAATATACGGAAAACCTTGACCATCACATTAGGAAAGAATCCGAATGAGCTAGCAAGTAAATGAGATCCATCGTTGTTGCTACGCCCTAAAGCCAGGCACGAATACCCATTCATATAATTATCTGGGACATTAATCCTGTTAACAATCTCTCCATTTTCATCAACTTCTATAATTGATCCTAAACTTGTGTGTAATGAACAGGTAATCAGAAAATTGCCATTATCCATAAAAGCCAGATCGTGTGCTTCAGCTTCAAGATACTGACTACCCTGATCCACTGGCCAGAAAGCAGTGCAAAGTGTATCTCCCGAAGCGGAAAAACGAAAATAACATGCAGACGATACATCGTAATTCTGTGATGCCTTACCTACCGCGATTATTTCATTGTTTTGGGTGCGTAACGCTTTATTGAACGTTATTCCCATTAAAGAAATTTCTATTGGATTTGATAGGAAATTTATTACTCCTATACTGTTTATCGTCCCCAATTGAATTATACTGCCTGCAAAACACGTGATAATAAAGGTCACCTTGTCATCCATATCTATATCAACGCCTGTTATTGATATAAAAGTACCCCCCCCCCCCGGATATATATAACGTCTCCAGAGCAGATTACCCTGAGGATCGAGCTTAGTAATGGCAATAGACATATAATGAAACTCTTCAAGATCATCCGAATTGCCCAATACTACCACACTGTTGTCAGAACAGACATAAATTGACCTGGAAGCATACGAGGAATTGAGATCTTGCGTATACACATACCCACTCTGAGCTTGTACTAAGCTGCAAATCAACCACAATACTATTATAATCGCAATAAGATGAATCGGTCTATTCATCAGGGCACCTCACATTATCTATTTTTTTTAAACACTTCATATTGTCGAGGCTTTCAGACCCTAGGTCTATGGCAATTCCATTAACTATAACCTAAGGTCTCAGAGCTACTCGACAATTTATCTTTCAGGTTTACAATGTTGTTAATCTTATTGTTCCTTGTGATCTTGCGGAATAATCAGTTAGATGTTACATCACTCCAGCAAAATCCAACTTCATCCTTGAAACGGGATCCACGTATTTTTTGGAACCTCAGATGTTGATGATAATGTAAAGGACCGTCCACTAATAATTAATCGGTAGATAACAAAAAGCAAGCACAATCTGACATTTATGTTTTCTGTCTCATCCTTACCTATCCGTATTTGTGTTAATACAGGGTAGTGACTTCCTTGCACTGGATAGAGTATTCAATACTACTCGCAAGGAGATACAATGGAAACCAAGCTACTGGAACGCATCAAAGAACAACTGGTTAGACAAAAAGGTCTGCGGCTCAAGCCATACCGTTGCACCGCAGGCAAGCTGACTATCGGAATTGGTCGCAATCTCGATGACTGTGGGATCTCCCAAACAGAAGCTTATCTGCTCTTGGAGAATAATATCCAGAACTGCGAGAGACAGCTTTTGGATGAGATTCCTGAGATATACAATGGTTTGGATGAAGTACGTAAGTCTGTGCTGCTGAACATGTGTTTCAACCTGGGTATTGGTGGCTTGCTTGAATTTAATAACACCTTGGCATACATAGCTGCGGGGGATTGGAAACGGGCTGCCAATGGCATGCTGGCATCCAAGTGGGCAAAGCAGGTTGGTCGCAGGGCGATTGAACTAACCGAGCTGATGAGGAAAGGTAAGTGATACCGATCCCGG
>JAUYAR010000027.1 GCA_030693415.1 Candidatus Cloacimonadaceae bacterium
TAAGGACCCGGCCAACCAGAACTGTGATAGGTGTATGTCCAACCTCCGGGAGGATTTGGGAACCGGAGCAGGTCATCAAAGTCAACATGGACTATGGTTAAAGCTGATCCCATGGGGATGTTCAGAGTCGGCAGAGTGAACTGATTGGAATAGGGTATGGAGATGGGTATCTTCTGCTCAATATCCTGCAGGAAGTAACCCAGTATCCAGATCGGCTGATATCCGGCAGTTAAGCTATAGTAGTGAGTGAGATCGGAATAGACGGACAAGAGCTTGATCTTATCATAGCAGGTGAACTTGAGGATGCCGGAGCTGATATCAAAAGACAACTGAGATGTGTCTATGATGCCTGTAAAGAACAGCAGATTGTCCCGATAGACCTTCACTTCAAAGTGGGAGATATACCGCTCATGCTCATTGCTTCCGGAGAGGATATTGGCAGTGATCCAAGTAGTCGGGAAGAACTCAAAGGTGAGACGCTTTGGTTCCCGACTATAGTTAGAGACAGCTTGCAGCTTATCGGCTGATACTGTAAGGCTAATGATTACTCTACTGGTTGCAGTATCCACCAGACTATGCTTGATCTGGTTATAATCAGAGGCATCGGTCTTGCCTTGAATGAAGTCTATCTTAAAGAGGTTTGGCATATTATTATTATCCTACACTTCGCTTCTGATTAGCTTACCGGTTTCGGCTATCTGCGATACCTTAACCGGGTCATTTGATAAGGGATCAACATGGATATCAAACACAGGTTTGGACTCCATTACTTTCTCAGTAAGGGTTATCATCTGATCCCGCATTTCGCTCATTATGTTGAGCAGCGCAGTTATACCCCCACTGTCACTAATGCCGCCACCTGAGCCATAATATGAGCCAATGTTGGCAGGAATGGGCACAGAGGGGATTGGCAGCCCGGCAAAGGCAAGCTTCACCTTATCGATGGGTGCGAAGTTGAGGAAGTCGAACAGTCCTCTACCCAGAGCTTTGACTCTATCCTTGGCAGTGACATACTCATCACCTTCTGCTTCAATCAGGATACCACCCTCATTGTGGGACTTGCCGACTAAGAGACCGCCTGATGCTGCTTTGGGAGGTTCGGTTGCCTGGATAGCGGCTATATTGGCAAGTCCGGCACCGATGGCTGCAGCAGCGGCTGTGACAGCTAATCCGGGTCCGACCACAGGAATACCCACCATAGCTTTATAGGCTGCTGTAGCACTTGCATAGGTATCGATCATCGCCTGTCCGATAGCCAGGGTCTTCCACATGGCAAAGCCTTTCTTGCCGAAGATCTCTGAAGTCTTGGCGAGGTCTCGCATGATCTGTTGAGCACCTTGGAGGTTCCGCATCTCATAGTCATTCCTGATCCGGGACTTGGCAGCTTCACTCTGAGTGGTGATTTGCTGCTCGGTAAAGCCTGCTGCCAGCAGCTTCTCTCTCCGCTTGGCATAGTACTGTTCTATGGCTCGCAGCTCTGCATCCCAGGTTCTATCTGATAGTTCCAAGCTCCGCTGAGTGAACTCAAATCTGGTATCCAGCACTTCCTGCTGTTGCCGTCTCTCTTCCTCAAGTACCTTGCGTCTGGCTTCGGTTTCTGCTTCGATCTGAGCAGTTCTGGCTTCGCTGGCTTCCTTCTCCACTCTGACCGACTCATCGGCATAGTGATCCCTGATAGTCTGCAGAAGAGTCTCAGAAGCGCCTAAGGTCTGAGCCTTGGCAAGCTCTGCATCCCGCTGGATTTCGAGTTCCTTCTGTTTACGAAGTACAGCATCGTCAATGGAGAGTACATCATACTTCTGCTGTAACTGCCTAAGCTGTTCAAGTTGTCTCTGTCTCTCATCTATCAGTCTCTGAGCGTTATCAGTACCGGATGAGGATGATGCACCAGCATTACCGGAGTCAAAGCTTAGGTCCGGAGCTTCAAGCATCGCCTGTCTATAGGCTGCCCCTATCTGCTGCAGATCGTGCTTGGCAGCTTGCAGTTGCCCTGTCAAGGCACCGAACTGGTTCAATCTGCTTTCTAACTTGTTCCACTCTCCATCATTCCCGAAGTAGGAGGCAGGATTGAAACCCATAGCATTGCGGTCACTGGTCAGGAAGTCCCAGTCCACTGAGTTCATCAACTGCTGTCTGCGAGCTCTTACCTGGTCGACCTCGGCTCTTTGAGAGTCAATCTCGATCTGTAGTTCGGCTACCTTCCTGATCTGTGCATTATACTTCTCACCATAGACTTCAGCTATCTGCTTCTGCACCAGTGCATCGGAAGCGTTACGCAGGGCAGTAGCCAGGTTATTGTAGGATGAGGTCTCCAGGTCGATATTGCCAAGGTACTCAGAGTAGTTCTCATTGAGTGAGCGGATGATGTTCTTCATCTCGGTTTTATCAGCAGTGGCAAGAGTTGTTGCAGAGCGTAACTCAAGTAAACGTGATGCCAACAGACTGAACTTCTCGGCTTCTACTGAGACCTGTTTCTGAGCGTCTTTGATCTCGTCATTCATGGAACGCTGTGCTACAGTAACAGTATCAGTCTTGACCGAGGCTGCTGCCAGTCCCAGACCAAGTGCAGACAGAGCACCGACAGCAATACCGATAATCCCTGCTACCGGGTTGATGGCTACCTGCAGAGCATGATAGGCAGCGGTCAAAGCAGTTATGGTAGTGGTAATAGTACCGATCAAGGGAATAGCTACAACTATCCCGGCAACGAAGCCCTGCATGACCGGAGATAAGCTCTGATAGGCATCCATCAGCCAACGCAAACCCTGCAGGAGAGGATTGATCAAAACTGTAAGCATATCACCTACTGTCTCCTGGATATCTCCCCAGGCATTGGCATTCTGCAAGCGCAGGTCAGCCAAGGCAATAGCGGTACCGCCATAGTCTTCACCTAACTTCTCAACCAGGTAGGATACCCCCTCGGTCTTGAGTCGGGTGTCATCAAGCTCGATGCCATAACGACCTAGCATCTCAGTATGACCATTCAGAGCCCGACCCATGAGATCAAAGGCAGACTCAATGCTCATCCCGGTGGCTTTATTGGCTTCGGTAAAGTCCATCAGCAATGGCACAAGCTGTTGTATCTCATCCTTATTCAACTTGAAGGTCTGAGCCAGTTTGGACATCAGAGCCAGCAGTTGATCATCCTCGAAATTGGTCAAAGATTGCATGGCAGAGGCAAATTCTCCCATCTCTACAGCAGCTTCACCAAAGGCTATCTTAGCCAAGGTTACGGCTTGTCTCTGAGCCAGTGATGCATCGAGCAAGCTATTCATAGAACGCACCAGACCACCCACTACCTGGATCACTCCATCAACAGCAATCTTCACATCACGAATGGTAGCCAATGCCTGTTCTGCAGAGATCTTAACCGCAGCAGGTTTTTCCACCACAGACTGGGTGGACTCCGCCTCCTGCTTGACTTCGGCAAGCTTGAGATTGGCATCGTCAGTGACGAGGATGAGTTTAAATGTTAAGTCTGGCATATTTTAATCTTGACATTTAATATCTATCCTGACAATGGATTTAACTAAGTTTTCTGGAGGTAGAAAATGGAAAATGATCGTATCTCTATTCAAGATTACAGGGCGTTATCAAGTGCCTGGCAGTGTTCGTCAGATAAACTTGAAAAAGTTACAACTGAAGACCTGAAGAAGCTTATTGCTGAGTATGTCTTATCCGAACAAGCCAAAAGAGCAATAATCGATGAATTGAAACGTCGGGAACCGAGTTTTTCGTATGTTTCTGTAAACCCGGTGCAAGCATTGGAAGACGAGGACAAATCATACCCAGCATTGGCCATTATTGCTGGCATATTCAAGCTTTTTGGGTGGGTACTCATAATTGTGGGAATACTCGCTCTAGTCCTTTTTATCTCCAAAGAAATGACTCTTGTAGGGATACTCGCTTTGGCGGCAGCATTATTCTTTGCTCTGTTTTCATTTGCAGGGGCAGAATCTATCGTTGTCATTACCGATATATCATCATCAGCTTATAGGATATTGAAACAGATTTCAAGCAAATAGGGCACATCTATTAGTTCCTAATTAACAGTTCAATCTCAGTCTGGAAAGCACCGGAGACAGTGTATTGCGCTTCGACTTCATCAATAGTGAAGCCCTGGTAGAGTGTGCGGATAAACGGGTCGTTGTTGTATGATAGCAGGAACTTCCCTTTGATCTGCTTAAGGATAGCTGCCAACTCTTCATGTTTAGTAAAGGCATCTGCGTCTTCTCTGTCGTATAGATGCTCCTTTGTATAATATGGTGGATCGAGGTAGAAGAAGGTATTGGGTGTATCAAAGCGGGCAATGATCTTCTCAAAGTCCTGCTTTTCGATGATCACTTGTTTAAGCCGTTCCGAGGCAGCTTTCACCTTCTCAAGATTCCGCAGTGGCATGTATTTGTAGCCCTGCATGATGCAGAAGTTCTTTGATCTTGATCCGTAGCTGCAGGATAGTTGAAAATAGAAGCGAATAGCTCGCTCAAGCTCGGTTTTGGGTGGGTGTTGGGCGAACGTGTCGAACATCTCTCTGGATACGAGGTACTGGTTAAGCTCCGTAACAAACGCTTCAGGGTGCTGTTTTATGTACTTCCAGAAGTTCACCAAATCACCATTGATATCATTATAGACTTCCGTGTATCTGCTCTTGGTTCCGGTCTGCCAATCTTCCTTATCGGGAGATTTACCGAATAGTATCCAGGCAGCACCACCAAAGACTTCACAGTAGATGTCGTGCTTGGGGATGAGTGGCAGAATCTTCTTTCGGAGGAGTCGCTTACCACCTACCCAGGAGATGATACTGTTCACGATATCCCCCTGATTTCTCTGGTTGTAGCTTTCTGTTTGGGTGTATCTTGGTCGGCTTCTACAAGATTGAAGTTGGCGATGATTACTTCTGCAAACTCGCTTTTCCCTTCTTTACGATTGATACCCTTGGTTCTGGTGACGTGCCTGATGTCATAATCCTTGTACAGCTTCAGAACCTCCGGGTTATCATCATAACTGAGGATGAAACGACCTTTGATACTCTTCAGGATGTCTCGCAAGGCTTCGTGACTGAACTGCTTGGAGTTCTCATAAGTATAGCCCAACATGTAAGGTGGATCGCAATAGAAGAAGTTGCTCTTGGTGTCATACTTCTCTATCACCTTCTCGTAGGAGAGGTTCTCGATGATTACCATATCGAGACGCTTGTGCAGTTCTTTGATGCGTTCCAGACGGTTATACATACTGGATGTGCCACGCTTCTGAGAAGTGCCGAAGCTGTCACCTTTTGAGCCAAAGCTTCTGGTGATCAAGAACATGAACCTGGCAGCCCGCTGTATCTCGGTTAAGCCTTCCTGCTTGAAGATATCGCCAAAGAGCTTGCGGCTGGCTACTAACCAGTCTAACTCTTTGATCAGCTCATCAGGATGATACTTCACCTGCAGGAAGAGATTGACCAAGCGGTAATCGAGGTCGTTATAGACTTCCAGATCGCCCCATCGGTCTTTGAAGAGCAGCATCCAAGCTGCTCCCCCGAAGGGCTCGATATAGCCTGTGATGTCCTTGGGAACGTATTGCGATATGGTTTTGCGGAGGAGGCGTTTACCTCCAATCCAGCCGATCAATGCATCCATCACATATCTCCTTTGGGGTCGGCAAGGCAGAGCCGCAGGTACAGTTCAGGCAGTGTGAGACTGTCGAAGTCTTCAGTGGTGAAGCCCAGTTTACGCAGGATCATTTCGAACCTCTCATAGGGGTAGCGGG
>JAUYAR010000028.1 GCA_030693415.1 Candidatus Cloacimonadaceae bacterium
GCTGGGCATCAATCTGAAAAGAATCTACGAATACTGCCTCAAAACGGTCAAAAAACAGGGTAAATCTGCTTTTATATCTTTGTCTCATATTTTCGCGTTGCTTATTGCCACTTTGGTTGCGATTATTGTAGTTATTCAGGCTCATTTTGAAATGATGTTGCCCAAACTGGCAATTACTAACCCAAACTCGCAGGCAGAGCAAATTCATAAAAATTGAGTTTTTTCCAGGGAGTCTCAATAATATGTCTTTTATCCAGCTGCTCAATTCCCAATCCTCAATTCTCATTTCTCAATTCTCTATTCTCAATTCTCAATTCACAATTCCCAATTCTCAATTCTCAATTCTCAATTCCCAGTTCTCAATTCCCAGTTCTCAATTCCCAATACATGCCAATGCCTTATCCAGATCAGCGATCAGATCCTCCACATCCTCGATGCCGACTGAATAGCGAACCAGGTCGTCTGTGATACCCGCTTTCAGTTTGGCTTCGGCGCTCATTTTGGCGTGGGTCATGGAAGCGGGATGCTGGATCAGGGTTTCCACTCCGCCGAGGGATACTGCCAAAACTGCGAGTTCGACGCTGTCCATGAGGATTTTCCCCGCTTCAAACCCACCCTTGAGGCCAAAGGAGATCATCGCCCCGGCGCCTTTCTGTTGACGCTTTGCCAGTTCAAATTGCGGATGTGAGGGCAAGCCTGGATAGCGCACCCAGGCGATGGCGGGATGGTTTTCCAGCCAAAGGGCAATTTTGTGAGCGTTGGATTGGGCGCGTTCCATGCGCAGGGAAAGGGTTTTCAGACCCCGGATGACGAGAAATGCCTGATGGGGATCCATATTCGGACCCATGCTCGTCATCACGTTATACATGTACTTATGATCGGCTTCGGTCTTGGCGATGATCACTCCGCCAACGACGTCCGCGTGTCCATTGATAAACTTCGTGATGGAATGCAGCACAATGTCCGCCCCCAATTCAAAAGGTTTTTGCAGATAGGGCGAGCAGAAGGTGTTGTCCACCACGAGGCGGATGCCATGTTTGTGGGCAATTTCCGCACACGCTGCGATATCCGTGATCGAGATCGTGGGATTTGCCGGAGTTTCGATGAAAAGCAGTTTCGTGTTTGGACGGATCGCGGCTTCGATCAGTTCCGGCTTGCTGGTATCGACGAATGTGGAATCCACGCCAAAGCGGATAAAGTGTTTTTCCAGAACTCCACGAGAAGCCCCATAGACGGCATCCGTGGATACGATGTGGCTTCCCGCATCCAGAAATGACATATAGACAGTGGTTACGGCAGCCATTCCACTGGCAACGGCGATTCCGCCAAAACCGCCTTCCAGGGCAGCCATCGCGTCTTCCAAAACCCGGATGGTGGGATTTCCCAAACGGGTATAGATGTATCCGTCGCTCACGCCGGAAAAGCAATCCGCGCCGTGTTGAGCATTGTTGAAAGAAAAGGTGGAGGTCTGGTAGATCGGGGGATTCACCGCGTTCAAAGCGTCAGGCTGCTGTCCTCCGTGGACGAGTATGGTGTCAAAACCGGCTTTCTTTTTCATTATATCCTCATTTTTCGTGATCGGGATGGGCAGAACCCCTCCTGCGAGGATCAAAATCCGCGCGGTCTTTTCTGTCAAGCAAAGCGTTGTCTGATGAGCTGAATAGACTCCGCGGTCACTGTTTCGAGTTCTTTTTCCGCGGCAGCGGCACTTCGGCAGTGGTGATTTTGATCAGGGTGGAAAGCCGGGGGGCGTCATCCCAATCGTCCTCCGGGATCAAAAACCAGTTTTTCGCACTTGGATAAGGTGGAGCTTCTTCCACTTCCCCCAAATACTCTTTTCCTCCGAGGGTGGGTTTGACGAAAAGCTGATCGTCACAAACCAGCGCGATCATCTTCCCATCGCAATAAACGCCATATTCGCCAAACATCTTTTTGGCTATTATGTCTCCCGCAGTTTGAATCTGCCCGACGAGAAAATCCACAACTTCCTGTTTTGAAGCCATCGCTACTCCTTTGAAACCACCGGTTTCAGCAAACAATTTAACCGGTTTGAGGGGAAATGGCAAGCTTGAAACACGGGCGGATTTATGCTTGCAGATAACCCTTGGCAATTTCTGCGATGACTGAGAGTGGGCAACCTACCAAATCAAACTGAGAGGAAAGAATTAATGCAAATAAACAAGGACTTGGACAGGCTTCACAAAAACTATGCTTCATTGCTGTCATCGATCAAGAACCGACGGGGACGTCGGTAATTCCATAACATGGAGCGCCGACGTCCCCGTCGGCGATAGTAGCAATGACGATGGCACATCTGCCAAACTGTTAGCTATCCGTTGGCGAGGATAAATCCTAAAAAATGGTAGAATGTTCAACGCCGATTGACAGCACTAAAGACCACTTATTCTCCCAAGTGCCCGGATAAAACGCGATAAATGGTTGAGGAATTTGGACAGTCTCGTTAGACAAGATATTGGCTTTCCGGCATAATTCATTTGACTAAATACCTTTGCTGATTATCTTTGTATCAGATGATAATCACACAAAAGAAGGACACAAAATGGATCAATCAAACAATCCCTTACTAAAGCGCAATAGTAGCCACCGGCTGCGTGCGATCCCCTTTCCCGAATTTAGAACCGAGCATTACACTCCGGCGATCGAAGCCGCAATGAAAGATGCCAGAGCCGAGATCGAAGCTTTGAAAGCCAATACCGAAGCGCCCAATTTTGAAAACACGATCCTCGCCCTCGATCTCAATGGCGAGCTGTTGGGCTATGTAGCTGGCATATATTTCAATTTGTTATCGGCGGAATCCGATGCCGGGTTCAAGGCTTTGGCTCAGCAAATATCCCCAATGTTAGCGGAGTTTAGCTCCAGCATATCCACCGATCCGGTGATTTTTGCCCGTGTGAAAGCGGTCTATGATGCCCTGGTTGCCGGCAAGGAAAAGCCCGAACTGCCAAAGGATTACAGCGATCTGGAATACCTCAAAACTGCCGAACGTTTTCGGCTGACGGAGCGCACCTACAAGAACTTCATCCGTGGCGGCGCGCTTTTAAATGACGAAGATAAGAAAAAGCTGACCGCGATCGCGATGGAAGCTTCCAAACTCAGCCCCAAATTCAGCGATAACGTCTTGGGAGCGACCAACGCTTTCGAACTGCACGTCACCGATCCCAAAGACGTGGAAGGCATGCCTGAGGGCGTCCTTGCCGGAGCCGCGCATATTGCACTGCACAAAGGCAAGGAAGGCGGCTGGCTTTTCAACCTCCAGCCTTCCAGCATGATTCCGCTGATCACCTATTGCAAAAACCGCGAACTGCGCCGCCTAATCCAAAGTGCCTACGCGTCGCGCGCATTCAAGGATGATTTTGACAACCAGGAACACATCAAACGCATTGTGCAGCTTCGCTTTGACCGCGCAAGACTACTCGGTTTCGAGACCCATGCCGAATATGTGCTCAGCGACCGGATGGCGGAATCAGTGGATATCGCCACCGGCTTTTTGGAGAAGATCTATGGCATCGCCCATCCCGCCGCGCTCAGTGAAGTTCAGGAAGTGATGGATTTTGCCAAGGAAACCGACGGCATCGAGGATTTTATGCCCTGGGATTTTGGCTATTATTCAAATAAATTGAAAGAACAACGCTATGCCTACGATCCTGAGGAGCTGCGTCCCTGGTTCAAGCTGGAAAACGTCGTGGAAGGCTTGTTTGTGGTGGCGAAACAGATCTATGGCATCGAAGTGAAACAGGTTTTCGATGTGCCTCTCTGGCATCCCGATGTGACCACCTGGGAAGTCTTTGACTGCTCCGGTGCCTTTTTGGGCTTGATGTATATGGATCTTTTCCCTCGCGATACAAAACGTGGCGGTGCCTGGCAGACGAGTTTTCAGGGTCAGGGATTGCACAAGGATGGAATGCTGCGTCCGCAAGTTTCCATCGTTGCCTCGCTCACGCCCAGCACTCCTGAACAGCCTTCGTTGCTGCGTTTGGATGAAGCCCGCACCGTGTTTCACGAATTTGGCCACGCGCTGCACTCGCTATTGGCAAACGGATACTACAAAGGACTCAGCGGCACCAGCGTGATGTGGGATTTTGTGGAATTGCCTTCTCAGATCATGGAAAACTGGCTATTGGAAGAGAAAGCTTTAAAGCTCTTTGCCAAACACTATGAAACTGGCGAAACCCTGCCCAAGGTGTTGCTGGATAAAGTTATCGCCGCCAGGAACTTCCAAGCCGGAGTGATGAATATCAACCAGCTCCGCTATGCCTTGCTGGATTTTGCCTGGCATAAGATCAATCCTGCTTTGATCGGTGAAGTCGATGAATTTGAGAAAGAAGTGACGGAACGTTTCCGTCTTATGCCCAGCCTGCCGGATGCCAATGTTTCCTGTGCCTTTTCACATATCTTCGCGGGAGGGTATTCCGCCGGATACTATTCCTACAAATGGGCGGAAGCACTTGAAGCCGATGCCTGGAGCCTGTTTTTGGAAAATGGCATCTTCGATCCCGCCACGGCGAAATCCTTTCGAGAAAACATCCTTTCCCGCGGAAACGCTTTCCACCCGATGGATCTCTTTGTCGCCTTCCGTGGCAGAAAACCCGATCCGGATGCATTGCTGAAACGCGATGGATTGATATAACAAAACGATACAAAGTAATTTGTACGCCCTTCAGGTAGGTGATCGTCATCCTCAACCTGGAGGGCGTTTTGCCGTATAATACAAGATTTATATTGACATGCCATAAATACTGATTATATTGTCTCATATCTAAACTTAGAAGGAGTGAGAAATGGGACGACCTAAGCAGAGCTTGGATTCATGCACATTGGAAGCCATTGAGCAATCAATAT